>JAPLSD010000841.1 GCA_026398835.1 Pseudomonas sp. | reverse complement strand
GATTTTCAGCAGACCGGCACGGGTTTCCGCTTCCGGGCGCCAGGCGCTTTCATTGGTCAGCATCACCTGGCTGATGGACAGGCCGTAGGTGGTGCAATGGCCAAGCAAGTCCTTGGCACTCTTGAACGGGAAGGTCAGCGGTGTGGCGTCTTCGACAATGCGATCAGCGCCCGCGGCATCTTCATCGACCACGAAACCGCCGCCGACCGAGTAATACTCGCGGCTGCGGACCTGCAAACCGGCAGCGTCGAAGGCACGAAAAATCATGCCGTTGGGGTGATAGGCCAGCGGTTTGCGAATCATCGCCAGGTGGAGTTTTTCGTTGAATTCAATGCTGTGTTCACCGAGCAGGTTCAAGCGTCCGCTGCTGCGAATATCGAGCAGGCGGGCGGCGATGGTCTCGGTATCCACGGTGTCTGGATGTTCACCTTCCAGCCCCAGTAACACGGCCTTGTCACTGCCGTGGCCCTTGCCGGTGGCGCCGAGTGAGCCGTACAGCTCGACTTTGACGCAGGTGGTTGCAGTCAGGAGTCCTTCGCGGCGCAGACCTTCGACGAAGCGCGCAGCAGCGCGCATCGGGCCGACGGTGTGGGAGCTGGAGGGGCCGATGCCAATCTTGAACAGGTCGAACACGCTCAGGGACATGTGGTTCTCCGGTTTCTTGTTATGAGGATCGACGCAGATTCTGAGAATTGGCAAAGATCCTTGTGGGAGCGAGCTTGCTCGCGATAGCGGTCTTTCAGTCGACATCGATGGTGAATGCCAGTCCGCCATCGCGAGCAAGCTCGCTCCCACAGGGTTATGCGGTGCTCTTGAGTGGGGTGGGTTAACCACCCCACACAATTTTAAGCGTAGCTTTCTATCGACGGGCAAGCGCAGATCAGGTTGCGATCACCAAACACGTTGTCGACCCGGCCGACTGGCGGCCAGTATTTGCCTTCGATCAACGATGCAACCGGGTACACCGCCTGTTCACGGCTGTACGGGTGAGTCCACTCGCCAACGATTTCCGCAGCAGTGTGCGGAGCGTTTTTCAGCGGGTTGTCTTCCTTGTCCAGCGAACCGTTTTCCACCGCGCGAATTTCTTCGCGGATGCGGATCATGGCGTCGCAGAAGCGGTCCAGCTCTTCCTTGGATTCACTTTCGGTCGGCTCGATCATCAGCGTGCCGGCCACCGGGAAAGACATGGTCGGTGCGTGGAAGCCGAAGTCGATCAGGCGCTTGGCGACGTCATCGACGCTGATGCCACTGCTGTCTTTCAGTGGGCGCAGGTCGAGGATGCATTCGTGAGCCACCAGACCATTGCTGCCGGTGTACAGCACCGGGTAGTGCTCTTCGAGACGACGGGAAATGTAGTTGGCGTTGAGGATCGCCAGCTGCGACGCACGCTTGAGACCTTCGCCGCCCATCATACGAATGTACATCCAGGTGATCGGCAGAATGCTTGCGCTGCCGAACGGTGCTGCGCAGACCGCGCCTTCCTTGCGTTCCATGCTGGCGTGACCTGGCAGGAACGGCGTCAGGTGGGACTTCACGCCAATCGGGCCGACGCCCGGGCCGCCACCACCGTGAGGGATGCAGAAGGTTTTGTGCAGGTTCAGGTGGGACACGTCGCCGCCGAACTTGCCTGGAGCACAGAGGCCGACCATGGCGTTCATGTTGGCGCCGTCGATGTACACCTGGCCGCCGTTGTCATGAATGATCCCGCAGATTTCGCGGATGCCTTCTTCGAACACGCCGTGGGTCGACGGGTAGGTGATCATCAGCGCGGCGAGGTGTTCACGGTGCTCGATGGCTTTGGCGCGAAGGTCCTCGATGTCGACGTTGCCGCGAGCGTCGCACGCGGTGACCACCACGCGCATACCGGCCATGTTGGCGGTCGCCGGGTTAGTGCCGTGGGCGGACGAAGGGATCAGGCAGATGTCGCGACGATCATCGCCTCGGCTCTGGTGGTAAGCACGGATCGCCAAGAGACCGGCGTATTCGCCCTGGGAGCCGGCGTTCGGCTGCAGGGAAATCGCGTCGTAACCGGTAGCTGCGCAGAGCATTGCTTCCAGTTCGTCAGTCAGTTGCTGGTAGCCGGCGCTTTGCTCGGCCGGTGCGAACGGGTGCAGTGCGCCGAACTCGGCCCAGGTCACCGGGATCATTTCGCTGGCGGCGTTGAGCTTCATGGTGCACGAGCCCAGCGGGATCATGGTGCGATCCAGCGCCAGGTCTTTGTCGGCAAGCTTGCGCAGGTAGCGCATCAGCTCGGTTTCCGAGTGATAACGGTTGAATACCGGGTGGCTGAGGATCGGCGATTGGCGCACCAGAGTGGCCGGAATACGGCTCTCAACAGCAGCGGCCAGCGCAGCGAAGTCCGGCAGTGCTTTGCCGTCAGCCAGCACGCTCCACAGGGTTTCGATGTCGACCTGGCTGGTGGTTTCGTCCAGGGACACGCCCACACGCTCGCCATCGACCACACGCAGGTTGATGCGCTGGGCGCGGGCCTTGTCGTGCAGGGCGGCGGTCTGGCTGCCGGTGTTCAGGGTCAGGGTGGAAGAAGTGATCTTGCTCGACGTTCAGACCCAGATCGCTCAGGCCTTTGGCGAGGATCGCGGTCAGGTGATGGATGCGATTGGCGATCTGCTTCAGGCCTTTAGGGCCATGGTAAACGGCATACATGCTGGCAATGTTGGCCAGCAGCACTTGGGCGGTGCAGATGTTGCTGGTGGCTTTCTCGCGACGGATATGTTGCTCGCGGGTCTGCATGGCCAGGCGCAATGCCGGTTTGCCGTGGCGGTCCACCGAGACACCGACCAGTCGGCCCGGCATGTCGCGTTTGAATGCATCGCGGGTGGAGAAGTAAGCCGCGTGCGGGCCACCGAAGCCCAGCGGAACGCCGAAGCGTTGGGCGCTTCCGATGGCCACGTCGGCACCGAATTCGCCTGGCGGAGTCAGTACGGTCAGTGCCAGCAGGTCAGCGGCCACCGCGACCAAGGCATTGGCGGCGTGAAAGCGTTCGGTCAGTTCGCGGTAGTCGAACAGGTCGCCGTTGCTGGCCGGGTATTGCAGCAGGGCGCCGAAGAAGGCGCTGACATCCGTCAGTTCGCGTTCGTCACCGACCACTACGTCAATGCCCAACGGCTCGGCTCGGGTGCGCAATACGTCGAGGGTTTGCGGGTGACAGTGGCTGGAAGCGAAGAACGCGTGGCTGCCTTTGTTCTTGCTCAGGCGTTTGCAGAAGGTCATGGCTTCGGCAGCGGCGGTGGCTTCGTCGAGCAGCGAGGCGTTGGCGATCGGCAGCCCGGATAAGTCGCTGATCAGCGTCTGGAAGTTCAGCAGCGCTTCAAGACGGCCTTGGGAAATCTCTGGTTGATACGGAGTGTAGGCAGTGTACCAGGCCGGGTTTTCCAGCAGGTTGCGCAGGATCGGCGACGGCGTGTGGGTACCGTAGTAGCCTTGGCCGATGTAGGTCTTGAACAGCTAGGACGCTGGTGCCCTTGATGCTGTCGGGAATGACGCTGGCGCTCAGGGCTTCCAGAGAGTCGAAACCGAGGCTGTTGAGCATGGCTTGCTCATCGCCCTGACGCGGGCCGATGTGGCGCGCGATGAATTCGTTGGCGGTGCTCAGATTTACAGAGCTTGGATTAATAGTCATGACGGCTCCTCAGGCTTCGGCGTTGGCTTTGATCAGACGGTCGTAGGCGTCTTGATCCAGCAGTTTGCCTACAGCGTCGGCATCAGCCGGGACGAAGCGGAAGAACCAGCCTTCGCCCAGAGGATCCTCGTTGACCAGTTCAGGGCTGCTCTCGAGCGCTGGATTGGTCTCGACCACTTCACCGTCCAACGGCATGTACACGCCGCTGGCCGCTTTTACTGATTCAACGGTCGCGGTTTCCGCACCTTTGTCGTAGGACTGCAGGTCCGGCAGTTGCACGAAAACTACATCGCCCAGCGCGTTCTGCGCGAACGCCGTGATGCCTACAGTGACGCTGCCGTCAGCTTCGGTGCGCAGCCATTCGTGATCTTCAGTAAAACGCAATTCGCTCATGGAAACTCCTCAGGGGGGCCAGACTCGTCTGGTGGACGCGATTGAATGCTCGTGCAGGGCAGAGCTGAATGGGGAGTTACTAAGCAATATCGCGGCCAATGTTTTTTATTGTTTATAAATCAATGGCTTGGGTGTTTTTGAGTGGGCAAGTAAATCCATGGCTGTAGCGAAATCGCTACAGCGCCAAACGAAGAAAAAAGCCTATGGGGATCAAAGCCTTGCGTAGCGGCGATTACCGAGGTGTGTAGCGAAATCGTTCCGCTGTAGCGCTTTCAGTACAGGTGGAGGTCGCTTTTCGCTCCTGCAAGGGGGGTGGTGTCAGGCCTTGCCCGGAATCCCGTACTTGCGCAATCGATGAGCAATGGCGGTATGGGAGGTTTGCAGACGGCTGGCCAGTTGTCGGGTCGAGGGGTAATTGATGTAGAGTTTTTCCAGCAGGGTCTTCTCGAACTCCTCCATGGCCTGTTCCAGGCTCTCGACTTCGGTGTCGCTCTGGCGCGCCACGGAGGTGCCAGCGATGTCCAGATCACCGATGTCCACCAACGTGCTTTCGCATATCGCAGCGGCACGGAAGATCACGTTCTGCAATTGCCGCACGTTGCCCGGCCAGCGGTTACCCAGCAGCGCCGGATAAGTGCCCGGCGCCAGGCGACAGACCGGACGCTGGATCTGTGCGCAGGCTTGTTGCATGAAATAACGCGCCAGCAACAGGATGTCTTGACCGCGTTCACGCAGCGGCGGGACTTCGACGTTCAGCACGTTCAAGCGATAGAACAGGTCTTCGCGGAACGAACCTTCGCTGACCATTTTTTCCAGGTCACGGTGGGTCGCGCTGAGGATTCGCACGTTGACCTTGACCTCGCGATCACCCCCCACCCGACGGAAGCTGCCGTCATTGAGAAAGCGCAGCAGTTTGGCTTGCAGGTACGGCGACATCTCGCCGATCTCGTCGAGGAACACTGTGCCTTGGTTGGCCAGTTCCATCAGCCCCGGTTTGCCGCCGCGCTGGGCGCCGGTGAAGGCGCCGGGGGCGTAACCAAACAGTTCACTTTCAGCGAGGTTTTCCGGCAGCGCCGCGCAGTTCAGTGCCAGAAACGGTGAGCTGTGGCGAGCGCTGATGGCGTGACAGGCGCGGGCTACCAGCTCTTTGCCAGTGCCGGTTTCGCCCTGGATCAATAATGGGGCGTCGAGGGCCGCCACTCGTTGGGCGCGGGCTTTGAGGGTACGGATCGCCGGGGACTCGCCGAGCAGCGCGTCAAAGCCTTCGGCATGGTCGTGGTGCAGCGCGGACAGACGTTCACCAATGCGATTGGGCTGGTACAACGTCAGTAGAGCACCAGCGTCGGTGATCGGCGTGGCGTCGAGCAACAGGGTCTGACCGTTGACGGTGATTTCACGCAATGGCAGACGAAAGCCCTGTTCGAGCAACGCCTCCAGCAGCGCCGGATCGGCAAACAGTTCAGCAATGCTTTCCCCGGCCGGTTCGCGGCCGTACAAGGCGATCAGCGCCGGGTTGGCCAACAGCACTTTGCCAGCGCTATCGAGGGCCAGCACCGGGTCAGTCATCGCCGCGAGCAGTGCGTCGAGCTGCAGATGTCGACGCTGGCCGGGAAGGATATCGACCACCGTCACCGCCTGCACACCGCGCACGCTGAACAACGCATCGCGCAGCTCTTCCAGCACCTGCGGGCTCAAGGTCGGGGCGTCGATGTAGACATTGGGCGGAACCATCTCCACCGCATCCAGATTGAGATTGCGCCCACCCAGCAGGGCCAGGACTTCCTGGGTGATGCCGACGCGGTCGATGAAACTGACGTGGATACGCATGGGGCGACTGACGGTTCTGGAGTGCGGAGGGTGGCAAGTATGCCTTGGAGGAGGGGGTTAGGTGAAATCCAGCGCAAGGCTTCGGGGTGATGGATAACTACTGTGGGAGCGAGCAAGCTCGCTCCCACAGGAGAGGGGGGTTATTCCAAGTGCTCCGGCTTCACCGGATCACCGGATTTGATGTCGAGTTGCTTGCGTACGTCCTCGAACATCTCGTCGTAGTATTTGTGCACCGAGCCGATGCTGGCAGTCTTGGGCATGCCGTGCTTCTGTGCGAGATGGGTGGCGTAGCGAGCAAAGTCGAAGGCCTGGTCCTTGGGCAGAAAGAATGCTTCGGTCATGTCCTTGCCCTCGATCGTGCCGTGCAGCGTGAAGAGCATGCCTTTGCCTTCCTTCGGATCCTGAACGACTTCATAGTCAATGCAGAGGTTGAAGCTGTAGTCGCCCTTGTTGAGCGCGTGGCGCTCGAAATGCAGGTGACCGGGCTCGAACGTGGCCATAGGCGTCTCTCCTTCAAAGGTTGAAGAAAGGGCAGGCCGTCAGCCCGCCCCCCAGATTATTACAAGTCGCTGATTCCAGGATTCGCCGTGCTGATGCGGGTGCCGGCTTTGCCCTGGACGATCGCTTCGATGTCCGAGAGTGAACCGATCACTGTGACTTTGCCAGTGTTGCGGGCGAACTCCTGGGCGGTCGGGGTCTTTGGGGGCAGTTCACGGGAGCGTGGGAACGATCATTTGCAGGTCACCACCACTGCGCCCGATGCGAACCCAATTCCCCGGCTGGAATCGTCCATTGCAGTGGCGTGCCAGTCATTTTCAATGGCACCTGCAAACGATGTGCCGGCCCCCATGAAGTCTGCTCGATCAGCATCCCCTGATCACCTGCATCTTCTGCCCGCAAAGCCTGCGGCGTATTGGCCTGACCATGCTCCAACAACAACTTCGCGGTGCGTGCCAATGACAGGCGCGCCGAACTGCAGTGGCCGTTACTCAAGCGCTCAGTCAGTGCGCGAATCGCGCTGGCGGCCATCAGGTAGCCAGTCCCATGATCCAGTGCCTGAACCGGCAGCGGTGTGGGCTTGTCGGCTTTTTTCCAGTGCATCCCGGCGTCGGCGATGCCGCTGCTCATCTGCACCAGGCTGTCGAAGCCCCGGCGGTTCTGCCAGGGGCCGCTCCAACCGTAAGCATTGAGGCTGACGTCAATCAGTCCCGGAGCGATGTTCTGCCGTTCATCTTGCCCGTAACCAAGGCTTTCCAGCGCGTCGGCGCGGTAGCCATGAAGCAGGATGTCGGTGTCTTTGAGCAGTGCTTCAAACACGGTGCGATCAGCTTTGTCGTGCCGTGACTTCCGGGACCACACCCGGTTCGTTCCAGTCCGGTGGATCGACGCGCAATACATCGGCACCGAGCCCGGCCAGGAAGCGGCTGGCGATCGGGCCGGCGAGGACGCGGGTCAAATCCAGCACCTTGATACCGGCCAGCGGTTGCGCCACCGAACCTTGCCATGTTTTTTCGGTTTGGTGGATGTTCGCAGCGAAGTGGATCAGCGGCTCGGCATTCACCGCCACGCCTTGGGGATGGGTTTGCCATTGCTCCCAGGAACGCATTTCGGCCGCACAACCTCCGGCATCGACGACCGCTTGCTCCAACTCGGTTTTGCCCCATTGACTGACCTTGGCAGCCATCGTTGCTCGATCCGCGCACTGGCCCAGAACACGCTCGGCGCTGGCACGGTGATGCGGTGCGTTGGTGTGCAGACGGATCCAGCCATCGCGGGTGGCGTAGTCGCCGGCAATCGGGTCCCAGAGTGGCGGGACGCTCCAGCCGACGGGGCGCAGCGAGGTGGCAAACCAGAAGGACGCCAGACGTCGGTCGACTTCGAGCGAGGGCAAGCGGCCGGTCTGTCTGCAAAGGAGTTCGGCGACGGCAAGGCCTGCGGCAGCGATGCTGGCGCTGGCCAGATCGGTGACGGCAAAGGCTGAGGGCAGGGCGCCGGTCGAGGTGAAACGGATGGCTTCGGGTGTTAGCGGCAAGCCGAGTGCGGCTTGAATGGACGTCAGAAAATCAGTCATCAAAGGCCCTCCGGAAGAGAAGAACATCATAGACCGTAGATCGTTCTCTGATTGAGTTCTTCGCGCAACGCCGAAGGTTCCAGCGAACGTTTGAGGAATGAGCAATGAGTCGGATGACTCGAGTGGCCAAATCCATTTAGCGCCATCTCCGGAGCATCGGTTCGCAGGGTGCTGGTATGAGAGCAGGCCGACGAGCGGTAGGCAGTCTGTCATAAATAATTGACGAAAATCGAGAGGGGGAAATCGCGTTTTTTTGGTTTTTACGCGCTTTCGTGCTGTTATTAGGTCGATAGAGGCTCTGGGGCGGGCGTTTGCGTGAAAGGGTTTGTAGATTATTTTTAACGATTTGGCTGCAGCCTGAAGTGCCGACGCCTGGGAGTCAGCGGCGCTGGCTTGTCAGCGATCGAAGGTCGCGGGGAGCTGTCAGGAGGTTTGCGGCAACGCTTCCGGCCGCGACCAGATCCACAGATTGCCCAGGCTCATGCCGGCAATGGCCAGGTAGACAGGCCAACTGTGCTCGAGGATTGCCAGCATTAATCCGGCGCAGAGCAACATGCTCACGGTGGCGCTGATCTTGGCCCGGCGGGCAATCATCTTGCCGTTGCGCCAGTTGCTCAGGATGGGGCCGAACAACCGGTGATTGTCCAGCCAGGCACTCAAGCGCGGCGAGCTTTTGGTCGCGGCCCAGGCGGCCAGCAGGATGAACTCGGTGGTCGGCAGGCCCGGCACGACGATGGCGATCAGACCCAGCGTCAGGCTGGCGTAGGCCAGCAGACCGAAGAGGATGCGGGCGAGTTTCGAAGTGGGGAGGGATTGGCAGGTCATAGGCTTGATTGTATCGGTTTTTTTTGAAACATCTCCGAACCCTGTAGGAGCGAGGCTTGCCCGCGATCAATGCGCTGCGGTGTATCAGACAGACTGCGTCATCGTTCATCGCGGGAAAGTCGGATCGCCGCACCGCTCGCTCCTACAAAAGCAGACTTAAGCCAATTCTGCTTTTGGTGCTGTGGCGTATGCCTGTTCCAGCAACACAGTGAAGCGATTGAACGCATCAATCGCACCTTTCTCGATATCAGCTTCTTCTTCAGCGCTGAGCTCAAGCCCGTCGAGGGTTTTGATGAAGCTCTTCCAACCTTCGGCACGACCACCGGCTGGCTCGCCGAGGTGACGAGCACCGAAGGTGTCGCTCAAGCCCAGGCCGACGGCACGCTTGATCAAGAACGCTGCGCCGAGTTTCGAACCCTCGGAAACGAAGATCCAGCCCAGGGCCTCGGCTTTAGTCGGGTTTTTAACCGCGCCGGCGATCGCTGCCGGTACGTCTGTCTCGAGATCGGCGAGGTCAGCCTTGGCCTGTTCGGCGCGGCAGCGAGCTGGCAGGTCCGGGACGATGGTGATCAGCTCGGCGTCGTTGTACATCGCCACCAGTTCTGACTGGAACAGGTACTGGGCCACGACGAAGGGGGCGAAGTTGGTCAGGGTTTCGAACGGCGCGTGTGCTTTGACCAGCGCGTCGAGCCTGGTGTGCGGCGAGTGGGTGATTTGATTCAGACGTTGCGAGCGCAGGCTTGGGCGCCGGGCTAAATCCTGAGTGGTCATGAAGAGGTCCTTGAGAATGAGAGGCGCTTTGTAACTAGACGAACCAGAAGACTCGGCAGCGTAAAAAATCCTCACTGCGTCATGGAAAAGAGCGACGCAGTGAGGACTTGGGTCAGATATCCCAGACCAGATTGACCGCGAAGTTGCGACCCGGCTGGGTCAGACGGTTGAGGTTGGCCGGCGCGAGCATGGCGGCTTCGCCGGTACCGTCAAAGCCGCGCACGTCATCCCACAGCCAGTACTTCTTGTCGGTCAGGTTGTACAGGCCAGCGTTGACGGTGACGTCGTCGGTGACCTTGTAGAAACCGCTGAGGTCGAGAATGCCGAAGCCTGGCGATTTGAACTGGCTGCTGATGCCGTCCGGCGACTTGAAGTTGCTATCGTCGACGCGGTCTTTTTTCTTGACCAGGGTCCAGCTGAGCAAGGCGCCATAGTTGTCCTGGTCGTAGCCCAGGCCAAACACGCCGGTCAGCGGGTTGATGCTGTTGATCGGCTCGCCGGTGTCGTTGTTGCGACCGTAGGCATAGGCCACCGAGCCCTGGGTGTAGAGGCCTTGCGGTGCGCCGAGGGTGTCCAGTTGCAGGCGACCTTTGACTTCCACGCCCTTGATGGTGGCGTGTTTGATGTTGTTGGTCTGGAAGGTTTTCTCGGTGTAACCGGGTTTGATCGCGTCTTCGTTGATGAAGTCGCGGTATTTGTTATAGAACAGCGCCACGTCGAACGAACCGGACTCGAAATTGCCGCGCAGGCCGGTTTCGTAGCTTTTGCTTTTCTCGGGTTCCAGGTTCGAGTTGGGTTCGACGCGATAGCCGCTGCTGAGGTTCTCAAAGCGGCCATACAGCGCCTTGGCCGATGGCGTGCGGAAACCTTCGGCGTATTGACCGTACCAGGTGTACTGATCGGTCAAGGCGTAGGTCAGGCCGAACTTGGGCGACACACGCTCCCAGTTCTTGTACTTGTTGCTGACCGTGCCTTTGCCATCGGCGGCGACGGTGTTGAGAAATTCCTGAGTGATGTGCGGCTTGAGCTGGGTGTAGTCGTAGCGCAGGCCCGGCAGGAAGGTCCACTGGTTCCAGCTGATTTGATCCTGGGCGAACAGGCTGTAGGTGTTGATGGTCGGGTCGGGGAAGTCGCTGGATTTCTTCAGTACGTCGGCGGGGCTGATGGCACCGATGGTCCTGCAACTACCAAAGACCGTCAGGCAGGTACCGCTGCCGCTGCGCGAACCGGTGACTTTCTGCTGCTTGAGGGTGGTGCCGTAGGTCAGCAGGTGCTCGGTCTCACCGATGCTGAATGCTTTGTCCAATTGTGCATCGAGTACCCATTGGCGCTCTTGGTAAAGCG
>JAPLSD010000371.1 GCA_026398835.1 Pseudomonas sp. | reverse complement strand
TCCATGTGCATCACCCCAAACGCCGAATACTCGAGGGTGCCCCAAGGATGTCGGTGAGCCAACGCATGGCTATGGGCGTCGAAATCGGCGTAGCGGAAGTACACCGGTGCCGGCAAACCGCTGAAATCCAAAAGGTCTATGTGCTTTTTGTTCATGCTGTCCGGATTCAAAGGCGGTTTGTCTGGATCGAAGTATAGGCATTGATCCGGACAGGCGGATAATCACCCCTCATTAACGTTCTGGTTTTTCCCTCATGCAATACGCTTATCCACTGCTGGCCATTTTTATCTGGGCTGGCAATACCGTGATCAACAAACTGGCGGTCGGGGCGATTTTCCCGGCCGAGATCGGTTTCTACCGCTGGCTGCTGGCGGGCATTCTGTTCACGCCCTTCATGCTCAAACCGGTGATCACCCATTGGCCGCTGATCCGCCCGAACCTGGGCAAGATCTTTATCCTTGGTGTGCTCGGCATGGCGGTCTATCAAAGCCTGGCCTACTTCGCCGCGACCCTGACCTCGGCCACCAACATGGGGATCATTCTGTCGCTGATGCCGTTGATGTCGCTGGCCATGGCGATTGCCAGTCTCGGCCAGCGCCTGACCGCCGGCGCCCTGGCCGGTGCGGTGCTGTCGTTTGCCGGTGTGTTGGTGGTGGTGTCCTCCGGCAGCCTCGGCGCGCTGCTGGAACACGGCGTGAACCTGGGCGATGCGATGATGCTGATCGCCACTCTGGCCTATGCGATCTACAGCACGCTGCTGAAAAAATGGCAGCTGCGGTTGCCGCCGCTGGTGCTGCTCTATCTGCAAGTGCTGGTGGCCATTGTGGTGCTGTTTCCGCTATTTCTCGCCTCACCGAAAGTCGGCCCGACTCTGCAAAATATTCCGTTGGTGCTGTACGCCTGCCTGCTGGCGTCGATGCTCGCGCCGCTGGCCTGGATGCAAGCGGTGGTGCGGCTGGGGCCGAGTCGTACCACGTTGTTTTTCAACTTGCTGCCGCTGATCACCGCGCTGATTGCCGCCGCGGTGCTCAATGAGCAACTGGCGCTGTATCACCTGGTCGGTGGTGCGTTGACGCTGGGCGGGGTGATTCTTTCAGAGCGTTGGAGGACGGTGTTGGGGCAAAAGCTCCCTCGCCACAATGGGATCTGAACGCCAACTAAACCCCCGCCATCTTCAACCGCTGCGCATGCTCGACAAACAACCGGATCGGCTCGGCGCCCTTGCCCACCAGCCCTAGCGATTGGTTGACGATGTCGAAATGATCGAGCGGATACTCATCGCCGATCACCGTGCCCAGATGGGAGCTGTAGCGTCCGACCATCCCATCGCAGTGTCCGGCTTCGTGGACGAAGGTTTTGGCAAACAGCCGACAAGTGCGGTTGGTGCCATCGAACAGGTTACGCCCGCGATCGGTCTTGCCCGGTTGCAAGGTCCCGGACCAGGAGTAATAGCGCACACCGTTGACCACTTCAGCGCCATGCCCGCCCCAGGTGTCGGGCAAGCCTTGCGGGTATTGACGGTTGAACAGCGCCACACCCGCGCTGGTGAGCGATTGGTGTGAAGCGTGGATATCCACAGGCAATTTCGGCCCGCGATAACCGGTTTCCAGGAAGCTCATCAGCGCCCCGATCATTCTCACCACAAGGGTCAGCACCCTCCCGAGCGGGGAGTTGCCGGGGTAATGGATGTGCAGGTAATCCGCCAGCTCCGACCCATGATTTGGACCCGCCACCGAGGTCACCGAAGCCACCCAGTCCGGGCGCTTCGCAGCAGCATAACGAGCCGTCAGCGCCCCTTGGCTGTGGCCGATCAAATTGACTTTGGCCGCGCCGGTTTCGCGCAGAATCTCTTCGATGCGTATCAACAACTGCTCACCGCGCACCTCACAGGAGTTGAGTGGCGAGACCTGCACCGCAATCACCGTCGCCCCGCCTCGGCGCAAGGCCGAAATAATCCCGTACCAGTATGGGTACAGCACCAGGCGGATAAACCCCAACATCCCTGGGACCAACACCAATGGATAACGCGTGGCGGATTCTTGCGACATAGGCGTGCGTCCCTG
>JAPLSD010000842.1 GCA_026398835.1 Pseudomonas sp. | reverse complement strand
CGACCCGATGCTGCACCCCTATGACCAGGATCCGGCCCAAGGCTGGCTCGGCACCGCCAACCAACGGATCATTCCCCATGGCTATGGCATGCAGTTGTCCAACTCCTGGTATTACCCGGAGCGCGGCGAGCGCATCGCCGAACTGGCCGGTGTCGGCAAGCACGACACTCGCAGCATGATCGCCATGCAGTACGACCAAACCACCACCTTCGCCGCCAAGCTGAAGAAAATGTTCGAGACACCGGGCATGTCCCAGCCGCTCAAGCAGGCCATCGACGCCCTGCCGGAAGCTGACCGTAGCAAGGCCCGCGAGGCTTACAGCCGCTTGATGGCGTTCGACGGCAAGCTCAGCCCGACTTCGGCTGACGCAGCGATCTACGAGCTGTTCTTGCAAGAAAGCACCAAGCAGATCTTCCTCGACGAACTGGGTCCGGAATCCAGTCCGGCCTGGAAAGCCTTCGTCGCCAACGGCAATTTGTCCTACTCAGCTCAGGCCGACCATCTGCTCGGCCGTGAGGACAGCCCATTCTGGGACGACATCCGGACCCCACAGAAGGAAGACAAACCGACAATTCTCGCCCGCAGCCTCGCCGCGGCGATAAGTGCCGGTGACAGCCAGATGGGCGCCGATCACAAAGCCTGGCAGTGGGGCAAACTGCACCGCTACGAGTGGAAAAACGCCAACGGCAAAACCGTGCGCGGTCCAATGCCTGCCGGTGGTGATCACACCACACTGAACACTGCTGCGTACCCTTGGGGGCAGGATTTCAACACCACGCTGATCCCGGCCATGCGTTTTATCGTCGACTTCGGCCAGGCGGAACCGATGATGGGCCTCATCAGCACCGGCCAATCTGGAAATCCAGCCAGCCCGCACTACATTGACAGCATCGATCCGTGGCTCAAGGGCCAATACATGAGCTTCCCGATGCAGCCGCAGAACTTCGACAAGGTTTACGGCAAGTCGCGGTTGACGTTGGTGCCTGGCAAATAAGCACCGTAGATCATTCCTACGCAGAGCGTAGGAATGATCTACGCCCTGCATTGGTGCAGTTTTTTTTGAACGCCCGTTTTCGGGCACGCCACAGCAACATCTCTTTACGAAAACCACCTTTTGAAACACTTGTTCGGGACTATGGTTCGGAAATTGCTACTTTTAATAGGTCTTACGCTTTCCAGTAACAATAATTCTGCGCCACAAGCGCTCATATTGGTTTTTAGGGATTGAATAATGAAAAAAGCATTGCTGACCCTTTCTGCACTGGCGTTGTGCATGGCTGCCGGCTCCGCGCTGGCCAAGGAATATAAAGAGCTGCGTTTTGGTGTTGACCCTTCCTACGCACCGTTCGAGTCCAAAGCGGCTGACGGTAGCCTGGTGGGCTTCGATATCGACCTGGGTAATGCGATTTGCGCCGAGCTGAAGGTCAAGTGCAAGTGGGTCGAAAGCGATTTCGACGGCATGATTCCTGGCCTCAAAGCCAATAAATTCGACGGTGTGATCTCCTCCATGACCGTCACCCCGGCCCGTGAGAAAGTCATCGACTTCTCCAACGAGCTGTTTTCCGGCCCTACCGCGCTGGTCTACAAGAAAGGCTCCGGCGTCTCTGACGTGGCCTCGCTCAAAGGCAAAAAAGTCGGTTACGAGCAAGGCACCATTCAGGAAGCCTACGCCAAAGCCGTACTGGACAAGGCTGGCGTCACCACCCAGGCCTATGCCAACCAGGACCAGGTTTATGCTGACTTGACCTCCGGCCGTCTCGACGCCTCGATTCAGGACATGTTGCAAGCCGAGCTGGGTTTCCTGAAGTCGCCACAAGGTGCTGCTTACGAAGTCAGCAAGCCAGTCAACGATCCGTTGCTGCCAGCCAAAACTGCTGTCGGTATCTCGAAAGGTAACAAAGACCTCAAAGCCCTTTTGGATAAAGGTATCAAAGCGTTACACGACGATGGCACCTACGCCACCATTCAGAAGAAACACTTTGGCGATCTGAATCTGTACAGCGGCAAATAATGCCCAGCGCCCACCTCGAAAAGGTGGGCGCTTTTTTGACTGTCCAAAGGCTTGATCCATGTTCGAAGAACTGTTGCAGACCCTGGGGCTTTCCGCCTTCAGCTTGAAGGGTTTCGGTCCCCTGCTGATGCAAGGCACCTGGATGACCATCAAGTTATCGATACTGTCGCTGCTGGTGAGCGTTCTGCTCGGCCTGATCGGCGCCAGTGCCAAGCTTTCAAGCGTCAAGCTGTTGCGTGTTCCGGCGCAGCTTTACACCACGCTGATTCGTGGGGTGCCGGATCTGGTGCTGATGCTGCTGATTTTCTACAGCCTGCAAACCTGGTTGACCACGTTTACCGACTTCATGGAATGGGAGTACATCGAGATCAACCCGTTCAGCGCCGGGATCATTACCCTGGGCTTTATTTACGGCGCGTACTTCACCGAAACCTTCCGCGGCGCGATCCTCGCAGTACCACGAGGCCAGGTTGAAGCCGCCACCGCTTATGGCCTCAAACGCGGCCAGCGCTTTCGCTTCGTGGTGTTCCCGCAGATGATGCGCTTCGCCCTGCCGGGCATCGGCAATAACTGGATGGTGATGCTCAAGGCCACCGCGCTGGTATCGATCATCGGCCTCGCCGATCTGGTCAAGGCCGCTCAGGATGCCGGCAAAAGCACCTATCAACTGTTCTACTTCCTGGTAATTGCAGCACTGATTTACCTGCTGATTACCAGCGCGTCGAACGTCGTCCTGCGCTGGCTTGAACGGCGTTACGCGGCGGGTGCCCGGGAGGCAGTGCGATGATCGAACTTCTGCAGGATTACTGGAGGCCCTTCCTCTATAGCGACGGCTACCACATCACTGGCCTGGCCATGACCATGTGGCTGCTGAGCGCCTCGATCTTCATCGGTTTTCTGGTGTCGATTCCGCTGTCCATCGCCCGGGTTTCACCCAGGTTTTACATACGCTTGCCGGTAGAGTTCTACACCTACCTGTTCCGCGGTACGCCGCTCTATATCCAGTTGCTGATCTGCTACACCGGGATCTACAGTCTCGCCGCAATCCGTGCGCAGCCGGTGCTCGATGCGTTCTTTCGCGATGCAATGAACTGCACCATCCTCGCTTTCGCCCTGAACACCTGTGCGTATACCACGGAGATTTTTGCCGGGGCGATCCGCAGCATGGCCCACGGTGAAGTCGAAGCCGCAAAAGCCTATGGCCTGACCGGCTGGAAGCTGTATGCCTACGTG
>JAPLSD010000797.1 GCA_026398835.1 Pseudomonas sp. | reverse complement strand
GGCGTGAATGACGGCGTACATTTGGTCGAGCGCCGCCTGCCCGAGAGAGCTTACGGTGACGGTTTTGTAGGCTGAATTGTTGGGGCTTGCCGCAACGAGTCCGTCTCCTACGACGGACAATTTCTTGCCGACGAGATGCCATAGGCCCTTGATGGTGATGAGTGCCTTGGCCCAGGTCGTGATGGCGACGGACCTGGATGCTACCGGGACGGTCTTGTTGACCTTGCCGGTTACGACCGTTCCGCTCGTATACCCTGCGATGGTGAATCGCAGGATCGTTCCGTCGGCGCACGTCAGGATGACGCCTTGACCAACGTCGGTAGCGTAGAACTTGCTGGCGTTCGCCGTGAGCGTCAACGTCTCGCTATAGTCCCAATTCGTCCCGCCCGACAGAGTGGCAGTCGTCCCGTCGGTGATGCGGCCGTCGAAACTCAGTGAACAATCCGTAGGAATGTAATCGACGATGTTCTGGATGAGGCGAGACGCCATGCGCTCGACGTAGCGCACGCTGCGGCCATTGACGCTCCGCTTGATGACGAGGTAGAGATAATCCTCGCCGCTCTCGGGGATGACGCAAACGTTCTCAACGGTCCCGTCGAAATCGTGGCGATGCCAGCCTGCGAGTTGCTGTTCCAGCAGGTAGGTGAACCCGAGGAGAGTCCCGTCGGAACGAACGGCCCAAATAATCGAGTTCGGGACCTGCGAGAACGCCCAATCGACGATGGTGTAGCCGAGGAGAAGATGGTCGGAGAAGATGCACAGGTCCACGCCGCGATAGCCGTTGACCTGCCAATCGAAGCGAAGATTGCGGACACGATTGCCGCGAGCCTGGACGAACACGGCCTCGGAGTCAACAATGAGGGGCCGCAAGTCGCTTGAACCGCAGTTCGAGTGCTGGCGCAGATTGATGGACGATGGAGTCAGGGCACCGTTGGCGTCGCCAGCGACGGAGAGTTCGCCCGCCTGAGTGAAGACGATGAGGGAGCCTAGTGACGCTAGATGCTTGACGGCGTTGACCTGATTCCCTGCCGCCGTGAATGAAACGGAGTCGTCGTCCTTTCCGGGGATGCTTGTGGTGAAATTCTTGAATGATCCCGAACGCGAGGCTTGCACTTGTTCCGGGTTGTTGTTGGTGTTCCCGTAGCATCGGCGTTGCTGATACATTCCGACGCAGGAAGGTTGGTCGTTAGTTGTCGGGAACGGGTTGAGAAAGAAGGGGGGTTGGTCGGTCGTGTCGGGAGTCGCGCCGATATCGTGCCACAGGACGATTCCAGCCATGTTGTAGGCCGTGCCGATGTAGCCGTAGACGGTGCCCTCGACTGACTTATAAATGTTATAGCCCTTGGCCCCAACTTGGACGGAGATAGTGATGACGTTGGGTGCCGCGGATGATGCCGCACCGCCCGAGATG
>JAPLSD010000386.1 GCA_026398835.1 Pseudomonas sp. | reverse complement strand
CGCCCGGGAGAACGGCGCTTCGGTACTCGGCCTGACCGCCGCCGGCTCGCCGCTGGCCAAAGCCAGCACCCTGAGCCTGAACATCCCGCTGCCGGAAGACACCGACATCTACATGCCGATGACCTCGCGGATCATCCAGCTCACGGTGCTCGATGTCCTCGCCACAGGCATGACCCTGCGCCGTGGCGTGGACTTCCAGCCGCACCTGCGCAAGATCAAGGAAAGCCTCAATGCCAGCCGGTATCCGATTGGGGATGAGTTTAGTTAAGGCAGGACGATGACCGATCGTTCCCACGCTCCGCGTGGGAACGATCGTTTCTTGTGCTAAGCCCCGACTCTCGCCTGCAAACTCAAATGCGCCCTCTCCCCCGGCGCCAGGCTGAGGCTGTCGGTCCCGCCGTTGGCCGCTTCGACGCAGACGAACCCTGACACCTCGCTCCAGCTCACACCTAGCAACGGCCGTGCCCCGGGATGCCAGACTACGGTGTCGGCGCTGTCGCCCGTATCGATGCACAACTCGCGCTGCCAGGCGTGATCAATCAGCTGCAATTCACCCTCATGCTGGAACACCCGCTGGCAGCCGCCATCGACCCGCAACTCGCCTTCCTGCTGGCAAACCCGGCGATTCAGCTGGTCATAGCCTTGCGCTCCGTCGAGCCCAGACAGCGCTACCTCACCAACATCACCAATACGCCAGTATGCGTGCAACGCATGACTCAATTGGCACGGCAGGCTGTCCTGATGCTCGGTGCTCAGGCGCAAGTCCATGCTTTCACCCAGGTGCGCGTGCAGGTCCACTTGCCAGTCGCACAGCTGCAATTGCCAGTGCAGGCGCACGCCGTCGTCATCACTGCTGCTGTCGAGCAGCTTCCAGTCGATCAAGCGTGCCCAGCCATGGGAGGGCCAGGCGTTTTCGCTGGGATGACGGCCATACCAGGGCCAGCACACCGGCACACCACCACGAATAGCCCCGACCTGCGGCCACTTCGCCGCACACCAGAGCCAGGGCTTTTGCCCCTTCGGCTGGAAGTGCAGCAATTGCGCGCCCTGGCGACTGAACACCGCCTGACACAGCGGATGATCGATCACCAACACATCACGCAACTGATAGCGCTCCCACGCAAACGTCGGGCGCTCGCGCAGGGATTTGAAAAAGCGTTGTAGCGGATGCTCAAGCATGTGCCGCGGTCCTGAAAATCATTTGCCTACCCATATGTGTGCCCCCAAAAAAAAAGCGGATAGCCTTGGCCATCCGCAAAAATGCGCACATAGAGAGGGAGCTTATCGCAAGAGCGTTAGAACACCGACTGAATTTTCAGACCGGCGACGATCGCGTTGTCGACTTGATCAACACCGCCGGGGTGAGTGATGTATTGCAGGTTAGGACGCACAGTCAACCAGTTGGTAACGTGGAAACCGTAGTTGATCTCGTAGTTGTACTCGGTGGAACGCAGTGGCGAGAACAGCGGATTGTCGTAGTCGGTGACACCATTGGCGGCGTTGACCAACTCGGCGTTTTTCTTCACGTCATCGTTGACATGGATACGGGCGAAACCGATACCGACGTCATCTTTAGGACGTGCATCGAACGGCCCCTTGTACACAAACATCAGCGATTGGTAGTTATCGACGAGGTTGGTGTCCTTGTCGTGGAAGGTCGCGTTGGCCGCGACGTTCAGACCGCGGGAAGCGTCGCCGTTGTGGCTGGTGAGTTGCTGCTGCGCAACGAACCAGTAACCGTGCTTGCTGTCGTGAACACGATTGGGCGCACCCGTCGTAGCGGCATTTCCACCATTGTCGTCCTTGAGCACGTCATTGGCAGGAGCCGTGCTTTTGTAGTAACCCACACGGTATTCGCCCGGCAGGTCGTTGACCTTCGGCGACCAGACCAGTTCGACCGGCAAGACGGTGCCCTTGGTGCCACTGCCGCTGAGCTTGAAGCCGTTACCGTGCTCCAGTTGCGATGGGTTCTGGTTGTACGCGCCGATCTGCGCATAGAACTCAGGCGTGATGTTGTACTTCACGCGAACCGCCGCCTGCATGACCGGCCAGTTGAACCAGATACCGGTCGCCCAGTTACCCGCTTGTGAACCGCAGAACGCCAGGTTCTGGAACTCGCACGGGAAGGTGTTGAAGTCTTCGCCTTCGCCGAAGTAACCGGCTTTGACGTCTAGTTTACCGTCGAGGAACTGGTGCTGGACCCACAATTGGGTCAGACGGACCATATGGCCACGGCCGTAGACTTCCTGGGAGGAACTCAAGGTGCCGGCACGCGGGTCGCCGACACGGTCATTGGAGATGTTCTGACCGTTACGGTTGGTGAGCTGGATCTTGGCTTGGGTGTTATCCCAGCCCATCAGTTTTTGCAGGTCCAGCGCCACGCCCAGGCCAAACTGGTCGGCGTAACGCGCAGTCTTGTCGTCGTTGAAGCCGCCGTGGAGGTTGCCACCCACTTCACCGACGTAGTCCGCCTTGATGTCGATACCTTGTTCGATCAGCTTGGTCCGCTCGCCGCCCCAATCACCGGTCATCCACTGCGAATCGGCGCTGAACGCGTCAGCCGCGTGCACGCTACCGGCCAGTGTCATCGCCGCAACAGCTGACAATTGGCAGATAAGCTGAGCGTTGTTCTTCTTCTTCATCCCTACATCCTCGTTTTATTGTTATTAACTGCTTTTATCTGTGGGAGCGGGCTTGCCCGCGAAGGCGGTGTATCAGCCGACATCCTTGTTGAATGTCAGTCCGCATTCGTCGGAACGCCGCCCGGAGCAAGCTCGCTCCCACATTGACTTTCAGCGGCCCTTGAATTGCGCCACATTGGCTGCACGCGCCTCAGCGTGCGGCTGACCGGCAGCCCCCAGGCGTTCACCGGTCTTGGCGTCAAACAGCAACACTTTGGATGGGTCGAATTGCAGGGTCAGGGTCTCGCCCACTTGCGGCGCGACGTCCGGCGCCAAACGGCAGCAGACCTTGGTCTCGTTGAGATTGACGAACACCAGGGTGTCCGGACCGGTCGGCTCCGTCACCTGAACTTCGGCACGAATGATCGGCAAACCATTTGGCTCGCTCGGCGCCAGAACGATCTGCTCCGGACGCATGCCGAGGATCACTTCACGGTCTTCAAGACCTGCGTCCTGCATGCCCAGCGGCAGCTCGCAACGCGCCTGGCCGCTGTCGAGCAGCGCCACCAAACGGCCTTCCTTGCGCTGCAAACGCAGCGGGATGAAGTTCATTGGGGGCGAGCCAATGAAGCTGGCAACGAACAGGTTGGCCGGGTCGTTGTAGATCTGCTTCGGCGTACCGAATTGCTGAATGATCCCGTCCTTCATCACCGCCACCTTGTCGCCCAGGGTCATGGCTTCGATCTGGTCGTGGGTGACATAAACCGTGGTGGTTTTCAGGCGCTGGTGCATCAGTTTCATTTCGGTGCGCATCTCGACCCGCAGCTTGGCGTCGAGGTTGGACAGCGGTTCGTCGAACAGATAAATCTTCGGCCGCCGGGCCAGTGCGCGCCCCATGGCGACGCGCTGTTGCTGGCCACCGGAGAGTTGACCGGGTTTGCGGCTGAGCAGGTGTTCGATTTGCAGCAGCTTGGCGACACGGGCGACTTCTTCGTCGATCTCGGCCGCCGGCATTTTGCGAATCTTCAAACCGAAGGCGATGTTGTCGCGCACGCTCATGGTCGGGTACAGCGCGTAGGACTGGAACACCATGGCGATGTCGCGGTCTTTGGGGCTCATGCCGCTGATGTCGGAATCATCCACCAGGATCGACCCGCCGCTGATGTTTTCAAGCCCTGCGATGCAGTTCATCAGGGTCGACTTGCCGCAGCCGGACGGGCCCACGAGGATCAGAAATTCACCGTCATTGATTTTCAATTCGATGTTTTTCAGGGTGTCCGGCAAACCGCTGCCGTAGGTTTTGTTGACGTTGCGTAATTCGAGAGTTGCCATGTTTTACCCCTTGACCGCGCCGGACGTCAGACCACGCAGGAAATACTTGCCAGCGAATATGTAGACCAGCAGTGTCGGCAGCCCGGCGATCATCGCCGCTGCCATATCAACGTTGTATTCCTTGGCCCCGGTGCTGGTGTTGACCAGGTTGTTCAGGGCCACGGTAATCGGCTG
>JAPLSD010000672.1 GCA_026398835.1 Pseudomonas sp. | reverse complement strand
GGGTCGATGCGCACGTTGAAACGACTCGGCGCCAGCTGCGGCCAATAACGCTGCAGGTGTTCGGCGTTGACCAGTAAATGGCCTTTGGGATTGCCGTAATCGGCATAGATCCCGACGATGCGCGGCGACCATGGGCCTTGGGGTGTGGGAATCGTCAGTCGGTCGCCCAGCTGCACCTTCAGTCTGCGAGCCAATTGTTCGCTGAGCATCAGCGTGTCGTCGGCGGCCAGCTGATCCCAGGGGTTGTCCCCCTGCCCTTGCAACAACGGCCAGTGTTGGCGATACATTGGGTGATCGATGACGCCATACACATCCGCCGGCCAACCTTGCAATTGGATTGAAACCTGCCAACTGGGCAATACCGCAGTGATCTGCGGCTGTTGGCTCAGCCAGGTTTGAATGTCGCGGGCCTGGGTCGCACGGGTTGGATTGATGTACAGCTCGGCGCTCAAGCGCTGCTCGAGCCAGTCGCTGAAGGTCTGACGAAAGCCTGCGGTCATGCTGCCGGCGCCAATGTTGGCCGCCAGTGCCAACAACAGCGCCATCAACGCCAGACTCAAAGCCGGTAATTGCTGGCGGCAGTCGGCAATAAACCACTGGCCCAACACCGAACGAGTGCGCTTGAGCACAACGCTCAGTACGGCATTGAGTAACACCGGCAAGCCCAGTGCCGCCCCCAGCAACAGGCCCGCCATCAGCACGAAACCGCTGGTCAAACTGTCACCCAGCCACAACGCCATTAGCGCCACCCCACCGGCAACAGCCGCCACCCAACCCTGACGTCGCAGCCAGCGGGCATAGGCCTGATGCCAGGCTTGCGGGTTGGCCAGCGCGAGCAACGGCAAGCGCGCCGCACGCAACAAACTGCTGGCACCGGCTAGCAGCGCACCGAGCAGACTCACGCCCACCCCACTGAGCCACCAAAACGGGCTCAGGTTCAAGTGTCCGGCCACTTCAGCGCCATACAACCCACGCAGGCTGGCAGCGACATCCGGCAACAGCCAACCGGCCAGCCAGTAACCGCTGGCGACCCCGGCAATTGCGCCCAGCAGCGCCAGGCCACCCAACTCCACACTCAGGCTGAAGATCAGCATCCGCGCACTGACACCGCAGGCCCGCAGGGTTCTGATCAATCCACGGCGTTGTTCCAGCGCCAGGCCGATAGCGGCATGCACGATAAACAGGCCCACCACGAACGACAGAAAACCCAGCGCATCAAGGTTCAGGTGAAAACTTTCGGTCAGGCGCGACAGATTATTTTCTTCGCCGCTGCGTTTGAGCACCAATTGCTTAGCGACCGCTTCAGGTAACGACGGCCGGGTGGCGGCGAAATCTTTGGGCAGCAACAGTCGCGAGAGTTGTTGTGGCATGTCCAGCAGCTGTTGCGCAAAACCGATATCCACCAGCAATACACCGGGTGCCATGTCGGTCTGGCTGTGCAGTGGCGGTAAGCGTTGCCCATTCACGGTGAGCGGTTGTTCACCGTCGTGATAACCCAATGCCTGCAAGGTTTGCGGCGCGATCCAGGTGCTGCCCGGCGGGCTGATGAAGTCGACCATCCGCGCCATCTCCAGCGCCTGTCCGGCCACCGCAGACCCGGCCGGTAACGACAGCGGTTCGATCCCCATCAATTGCAGGCGTTGATCTTCATGGCCCTTGAGCGACAATCGCGCTTGCAGCATTGGCGACACTGGCCAACCGGCACGCCGCAAGTTGACGAACAACTCCTGGGAGAAAGTCGCACCATTGGGCGCGGTGAGACTGGCCTGGGGTTCGCCGCCGATCAACTGGCTGGCCCGCGCGTAGCTATCACGCGCCTGACTGTTCAGCGCTTGCACACCGGTCAGCAGGCCGGTGGCCAGCCAGAGCCCGGTCAGCACGCTGAAGAACTGCACCGGGTGCTGCCGCCAGTGGCTGAGCAGCGCCCGCATTGCCCCATAAAAAACCCGCATCAGGGCTCCCCGACGCCAGCCAGACGCCCGCCATGCAGCACGACTTTCTCCGCCAGACGCGCCGCGACCCTCGGGCTGTGGGTGACCATCAACAGGCTGGTGGGACTGTCTTCGAGCAGCTCCAGGAGCAATTTCAGCACTTCATCGCTGGTGGTTTCGTCGAGGCTGCCGGTGGGTTCATCGGCCAGCAGCAAAGCAGGACGCGAAGCCAGCGCACGCCCCAGGGCCACCCGTTGTTGCTGACCGCCAGAGAGCTGTTCGGGGTAGCGCTCGAGCACATCGCCCAGCCCCAGCCGCTCGATCAACTGCGCTTGCCACACCGGTTCATACCGCCCGGCCAGACGCGCCTGAAAGGCCAGATTGTCGTCCACCCGCAGGCTGCTGATCAGGTTGAATTGCTGAAACACCAGACCCACTTCGGTACGCCGCCAGTTCGCCAGCTGCGCTTCGTTCATCTGATCGAGCCGCTGATCGCCGATCCGAATACTGCCGCGATCGACCTTGTCCAGCCCGGCAATCAGGTGCAGCAGCGTGCTTTTGCCACTGCCCGACTCGCCCATCAACGCCAGGCTGCTGCCGTGCCTCAACTGCAAGTCGACACCCTGCAACACCGCCAACGGCCCCTGCGGCGTTGCATAGCTCTTGAACACGCCTTGCACCTGAAGCATAGGAACACTCGTTTGGCAGGGGGTGAGGCCAAGGATAGCGGTTTGTTGTGGGAGCGGGCTTGTCACAATGCCTAGTCAATCAAGAAACAAAAAGTCGAACGCAGTCCCTGTGGCGAGGGGGCAGGGGATGAAGGGGGAATAAAGTCAATTAATTGACGACTGTTATTCGTCTGCACCCTCTTGATCCCTCATCTGCTTCAAGCACCAGCATCGCACCACCGAAGTGCAAGGTGCTGTTTCATCCATGAGCGCGTCAAAAAACAGGTGACTCAAATCTGACACTCGCCTAGTGCCAAGAGCCATACAGATCAAGCCATACGACCGATCGTCGTTTAAATTATCAGGCTTTTTCTGATTCAAAAACGTATCAAAGCCGCGACCACAAAGCCCCTGATGGCAAAGCGCCTAAACCCTAGGATTTCCTAGCTACGAAGAACATGTCATTTCGTTGACACGTTTTGCCCACGCTGGTCTATACCCACTTCAACAGTCTGATCCAAGTTACATCCACCGCTCTTTGCGAGGCGCGCCGATATGGATTTGTGCGTACTCGGTACGGGCTACGTTTGCCTGATTCAAGCCGTCGTAGAGGCACCGCTTGAAAGTGGGACTTCGCCACTGGCAGTACCTGTGCAGAAACGGAGAAGTGTATGACCGGTCAACAAAAAGGTGTGCCGATCCAAGAGCTACGTCTGGACAAACGCATGGATCCCGGTCATCGCATGCGCCTTGATGCCGCGATCCACAGGCAGGGGCGCGGCTGGATCACCGGCCGCGATGGCGGTCGTCCCTGGACCTTGTCACGAACCAATCGCGTGCTGGCCTGCTTGGGCGCGCTGGTACTGCTGATACTGCTCTCGCCCCTTCTGCTGACACTGGCCCTGATTATCAAGCTGACCAGCTCCGGCCCTGTTCTGTTCGTTCAGAAACGCACCGGGTATCGCGGGCGTGGTTTCGGCATGTTCAAGTTCCGCACCATGGTGGCCAACGCCGAAGCACTCAAAGAGTCCGTGCGCCACCTGAACAAACATGGCGTCGATGCCATCGACTTCAAAATCGACCAGGATCCGCGGGTCACGAAGATCGGTCGCTGGTTGCGCCGTAGCAGCCTGGACGAGTTGCCCAATCTGATCAACGTGGTCTGCGGCGATATGCGCCTGGTGGGTCCTCGCCCCACCTCATTCAATGCTTACCGTTACAAGGACAACCACCTCGTGCGGCTGAGCATCTACCCCGGGATGACCGGCCTCTGGCAGATCTCCGGGCGCAGCAATATCGACTTCGACCAACGCGTGGAGCTGGACCTGAGTTACATCGCAGAACAAAGCCTCATGCTTGATGTGAAGATCCTGTTGAAAACCCCCTTCAACGTATTCAGCGGCCACTGAGCGAGTTAAATGGACGATTCATCGACCAAAAGCTTGACCATCGCGAACCCGAGCGAGACCAACCTGGCCTCAACCGTGCTCGATCAGGATCTTCGGCAAATCACCCATCAACTCGGCCTGCCGGTGTTGCTGGTGATCAACGATCAGAATGCCGAACAACCCAACCCGCACCCGAACTGGTCGGTGCCGAGCGTCATGCATTGGGTGCTTAATTGAACGCGCCGCTCACCCCTGCGCTGCCGATCATCCATCTGCTCAGCAGTGGCGGCTTCTACGGGGCTGAGCGGATGTTGCTCGACCATTGCCTGGCGACGCCAGGACAGCACCAGGTGCTGTTCATCGATGCGCCGCCCGAACTGATCGCGCGCTTTCGTGACGCGGGAGTCGATTGTCGCGGTTGCTCGGGACTGAGCCAACTGTTGCGGCACCTGCGTCAACGCCGTGATGAACGCCCGTTGGTCAATACCCATAACTTCAAGGGGCTGTTGTTTGGCTGGGTGGGTGCCACGCTGTGGCGCCTGCCGCTGGTCATTACCCAACACGGCTTCACTGCGCGCAGTCGCAAGCAGCGCTTCTACACCTGGCTGAGCTTGCAACTGTGCCGCACGGCCTCGGTCGACCGGGTGGTCTGTGTCGCCGAAAGCATCGCCGTGCTGCATCGCCGCGCCAGTGTCCGGGCGCAAAAGCTGCAAGTGATCCCCAATGGTCTGCCGGCCGCCACCGCCCTGCTCCAGCGCACGGCCGATCACCAGCGCTGGCTGGCCGGTTATGTCGGGCGGTTGAGCAGCGAGAAAGGCCCGGATTTATTTCTCGATGCGCTGATCCCGCTGTGCCGGCAGCACCCCGAGCTGCACGCGGTAATGCTCGGCGACGGCCCTGAGCGCGAGACCTTGCTCGCACGGATCAGCGCTGCGGGATTGTTGGATCGCATTCAGCTGCCGGGCTACCAGAACGATATGTGTGCCTGGTGGACGAAACTCGATGCACTGGTGATCAGTTCGCGCACCGAAGGCACACCGATGATTCTGCTCGAAGCCATGCAAGCTGGCGTGCCGGTGGTGGCGTTCGGCGTGGGCGGGATTCCCGATGTGATTGAGGATCGGCACAACGGCTTACTCGCCGAACCGGCTGACAGCGCTGCATTGGCCCGCCAGATCAACGCCCTGCTGGGCGAGCCACTGCTGGCTCGGCAACTAACAGACAACGCCCGCCGGACCCAGCTCGATCGCTACGATCTTTCGAGCCTGGCCGAGCGCTGGTCGCAGCTTTATATCCGTACTGCACGGGAGGCTCGCGCGTGATTATCCCTCAGTACCTGTGGATCATGCTCGCGCTGTCCTGGGTACTGCGCCTGAAGGCTGAACAAAGCCCGCTGCCGGAGCGTCAGGCATGAACCGCATCAGCGTCGTCGTCCCTATGTACAACGAGGCGCAGCACATCGCCCGCACCTTGCAGGCTGCGCGTCTGGCAGCGAAAGTCGCCGGGCTTGAGTACGAGCTGATCGTGGTCGACAACGGCTCCCAGGATCAAGGGCCACAGATTGCCCGCAACCTCGGCGCCCAAGTGCTGAGCCAGCCCGGTCTGCACATCGCAGCCCTGCGCAATCGCGGTGCGGCGCTGGCCACCGGCGACTGGCTGGCGTTCCTCGATGCCGACATCGAGATGCCGCAAAACTGGCTGACACTGCTGGTTGATCTGCAGTCCAGCGGCCAGGCCGATGTGCTCGCGCTGGACCTGCAAACGCCCGTTCAGGCGCCGTGGTTTGCCCATGCCTGGCAACGCCGCACCGAGCAAGCCAATGGTCAGTCCACAATTGCGGTGCAATGGCTGCCGTCCGCCAACCTGTTGATGCCCCGCGAATGGTTCGTGCGTGTCGGCGGCTTCAACGAAGAATTACGCACCGGCGAAGACAAGGACTTGACCCTGCGTCTGGGCAAGACCGGCGCACGGTTAATGGCGGTCAACGAAAGCGTGGCGTTGCATTGGGGATACGAGAGCAGTTGGCGCGAGTGGCTGGGCAAGGAAATGTGGCGCCAGGGCAGTCATCTGCAACTGCTGCGCAACCACGGTGTGAGCCTGCGCTTGCTGCGTTTTCCTCTGCTCTCTCTCGGTGCCTGGGTGCTGGACGGCATGGCGCTGTCGGCACTGCTCTATGGAGTGCCGCACCTGACCCTGGCGTTTTTGCTGATCAGCAGCCTGCCAGCACTGGCGCTGAGCCTGCGCCAGAGCCTGAAACACCGCGACCTCAGTTTGACGCTGCAACTCTGGGGCCTGCACTGGTTGCGCCTGCACCTGGCCGGTGTGGCCTTCGTCCTCAGCCTTTGTCATTGGAACGCCAGGAGACCTGCC
>JAPLSD010000379.1 GCA_026398835.1 Pseudomonas sp. | reverse complement strand
TGAACCACTGTTCCAGCTACCGCCGTAAAAAAACACCACGACCGGGGCGTTTTTCAGACCCTGTTTTGGCGTATAGACATCGAGTTTCTGCCGCGGATCACTGCCGTAAGCAATGCCTGAGGTTTTGTTGAACGTACTGGTAGGGGTCAGCGAGTTGAGTAGTTTGAGGGGCGAGCACGCCGTCACTGCCGCCAACAGCAACCCTGTCAGCGCCAGGCCGGACAGCCACTTGAATGTGCAACGCTTCAATAGAAGATCTCGAAATCAGGACTGATCGTCGTGCCAGCTACTGCGCAAGCTATTGAGGCGCTCTTGCTGAAAAGGAAACATCGCACCAGGCCATCTGAAAAAACACACGGGTTGCAGTGCATTTTCAGACAGCCTGAAGCAACTGTTTATGACCTCAAGAAGACAGGTAAGACGAACGAGTCAAACCCAGGCGCAGGGCATCGAGGTACTGGGTACGCTCGGCGGCGCTGATATTCGCGCAGGCAACCTTGTCCCGGTAGTGGGTCATCAGCTCTTCCGGGGACAAGTGCACGTAACGCAGCATGTCTTCGATAGTGTCGTGGGTTTCGATACCGGCGCTGTACACGCTGCCATCCGGGTTCTGGTAGAGGTTCACCGAGTCGGTATCACCGAACAGGTTGTGCATATCCCCGAGAATTTCCTGATAGGCGCCTACCAGGAAAACCCCCAGCAGGTAATCTTCACCGTCGTTCAGCGCATGCACCGGCAGACTGGTTTCAATGCTTTGTTCATCGACGTACTGCTTGATCTTGCCATCGGAGTCGCAGGTCAGGTCTTGTAGCACGGCACGACGCAGCGGCTCTTCGTCGAGACGGTGCAATGGCAGAATCGGCAGCACCTGGCCGATCGCCCAAGTGTCCGGCAGGCTCTGGAACACCGAGAAGTTGCAGATGTACTTGTCGGCGAGCTTGTCATTGAGTTCGTCGAGCACCTGACGATGGGAGCGCTGACGGGCTTTCAACGAGTTGTGCAGGCGACGGCAGACAGCGAAATAGCACTGTTCGCCCAAGGCTTTGTCGGCCAGAGTCAGTTTGCCATCGGCGTACTGGGTAGCGATGTCGCTCATGTAGTGCGTGGCGCGCCAGTAGGTCTCGGTGACCATCTCGATGTCGGTCGGACCCAGCAGGTCAACCAGCCATTGCACGGTTTCCGGCAGTTCTTCCTTGTTGTCGATCAGCGGCACGTCGTCGTTGTGCTTCTCGACGTCGGTCACCTGAACCACCAGCATGGCGTGGTGGGCGGTCAGCGAGCGCCCGCTCTCGGAGAAGATGTTCGGATGCGGCAGGCTCTGCGCGTCGCAGAATTCCTTGAGCATGCCGACCACGACACCGGCGTAGTCATCCATGTCGTAGTTGATCGAGCTGGCATTGCGCGAGTGGGTACCGTCGTAGTCGACACCCAGGCCACCGCCGACGTCGATGTGATCCACTGGCAGACCGAGGTTGCGCAATTCGCCATAGTAACGGATCGCTTCCTTGAAGCCGTGCCGGTAGTCATCCAGGTTGGCGATCTGCGAGCCCATATGGAAGTGCAGCAAACGAATACCCTGGTCCAGACCGGCCGCGCGGAAACGCTCGACCACCGACAACAGTTGCGCCGCGGACAGACCAAACTTGGATTTCTCACCACCGGTGTCAGCCCACTTGCTCGAGGCCAGGGATGACAAACGCACCCGCAGACCGACCTGTGGCTTGACCTTGAGCGAAGCCGCTTCTTCGATCACCAGACCGACTTCGGATTCTTTCTCGATCACGATGAACACGTTGTGACCGAGCTTCTGGCCCATCAGCGCCAGGCGAATGAACTCGCGGTCCTTGTAACCGTTGCAGACGATGGTCCCGCCCTTGGGCGCCAGCGCCAGTACCGCCAGCAATTCCGGCTTGGAGCCGGCTTCCAGACCGATGGAAACGTCCTGGGTGGCGATGATGCTCTCGATCACCGCTTCCTGCTGGTTAACCTTGATCGGGTACAGCGCGGTGTACTTGCTCTGGTATTCCAGACGCTCGATGTTGGCGTCGAACGCGCCGGTCAGCTGACGTACGCGGTCTTGCAGAATGTCCGGGAAGCGCACCAGCAACGGCAACGACAGGCCGCTTTTACGCAGTTCCTCGACTTGCTCGTACAGATCGATAGGCGAGCTGTTCGGGCCGTTCGGACGAACTTCGACGCGACCGGCGTCATTGATCGCGAAATACCCGGCCCCCCAATGGCGAATCCCATAAACACTGCGGCTGTCCGCAACTGTCCATTGGCTGCCATCGTCTTTGCGTGTGCGTCGTACGGACATCGAAGTCCCCTATAAATGAAGTCATAGAGCGTCACCTGAGATCAGGCTGGCGCAGTCTAAAGAGTAAAAGTGACGATTAGCCTGCATTCGAGGGGGATAGACCTCGCTTACAGCGCGGAGTTTAGAAACCGGTTTTGAACAGGCTCTGTGAAAACCATGGAGACGACGGCAAACCTGAATCGGACCAGGACTGCATCAAGTCGGGGTGGTCTTCACAGAGGCTGCTAACCGCCGGACTTCTTCGCTTTGAAACCGAGTTTGATCAGCTCTGCCAAGAGTAGCTCGACATGCTCGCCCTGGATCTCGATGACCCCGTCTTTCAACGTGCCACCGGTGCCGCAACGCTTCTTCAACGTAGTGGCTAGCGTACTGAGCGCATCTTCGGCCAACGGCACGCCGGTGATGGTGGTCACCGTCTTGCCGCCACGGCCCTTGCTTTCGCGACGCACGCGAGCAATGCCGTCGCCGGCAGGGATAACGGTTTGTTTGCAGATGCAGGCATCCACCGGCTGGCTACAGTCCGGGCAATGTCGACCTGCGTCGGTGGAAAATACCAGGCCACCAAGGGCGGCGAAGGATGCGGCTTTTTTGGCCACCGGCAATCCTCTTGGGAGGACAAAGACTGGTCGAAGCACTTTGGCAAGTGCCATCGACCGCGAAGCCCCACTCAGGCAGGGGCAGCGCTACTGAACCGGGCAAAACCGGTCCAGCTTGAAAAGGTCGCGCAGTGTAACGGCAAAAAGCGCACTTGCTAAGAGCCAATCGGCGCCAATTTATGCATCTTTTGCGACGTGTCCGCCCTGTGAGCGCAGATAACGTTTCAAGGCGGCCAAAGAGTCCGGGCAATAGGGCTTTTGCGCAATTTCCTGCATTACCTGGTCGATCGGCATGAAGTGCGCTTCCAGCACTTCTTCAGGCTGCAGACGCAATGGCCCGTCCCAGACCGCCGAGAACGCCGAACACCACAGGCGATTGCCGGTATCTTCAAAGAAAAAGTGATCATGTGCGGTCAACTCCACACCGCTCACCCCCAGCTCTTCTTCCAGTTCACGGGCCGCCGATTCGGCATAAGTCTCAGTCGCCAGGACCATACCGCCTGCCGCCACGTCCCAGAAACCTGGATAGATGGCTTTGCTCAGGGTTCGCCGATGCACGCACAGCTCGCCGGCAGAATTGAACAGCATGATGTAAGTGCCGCGCCCGATCAGCCCGCGCTCGCGCAGATCGGACCGGACCAGGGCGCCGAGCAAGTTGTCTTGCTCATCGACCCAGGCGATGTGTTCGGCATCCGAGGCCGCGCGATGCGCAGCCTCTTTAGAGGTCTCGACCATGACTCAGCCTTGGGAAAGGAGTTGACGCAAATCGATAACCGCCGCGTTGGCCCGCGAAATGTAGTTGGCCATGACCAGCGAGTGGTTGGCCAGCACACCGAAGCCGCTGCCGTTGAGGATCATTGGGCTCCACACCGGCTCCTGGGATGCTTCCAGCTCACGAATGATCTGACGCACGCTGACCGTGGCATTTTTCTTGGCCAATACGTCGGCGAAGTCGACTTCGATGGCACGCAGCAGGTGGGACAACGCCCAGGCCTGACCGCGGGCTTCGTAGAACACGTTGTCGATCTGCAGCCAAGGGGTTTCCACCACCTCTTCATCTACCTGCGGCACCTGACCCGGCGCCAGGACTTCGGTTTTCAGCGCGGTATTGAGCTTGACCCGGCCAACGCTGGCCGACAGGCGCTGCGACAGCGAACCCAAACGGGTGCCCACATCGCCCAGCCAGTTGTTCAGGTTGTCGGCGCGGGCATAGAACAGCGCGTTTTTCTGACTCGGATCGGATAGGCGCGCCTGATAGCGACTCAGGGAGTTGATGCCTTCCTGATACTCGGACTCACTGGAAGGCAGCACCCAGCTTTTGTTGTCGAAGTTGAAGCGCGGCTCGGCCTTGGCCAGATCAGCGTCTTCAGCGGACTGCGATTGCGAGCGGGCGAAGTCTTTGCGCAGGGCTCGGGTCAGGTCGCGGACCTGTACCAGCACGCCATATTCCCAACTAGGGATATCGTCCAGCCAGACACCCGGCGGAAAGCGATCATTGGAGAGGTAGCCACCGGGTTTGTGCAGCAGCGTACCGGCAACGGTCTTGAGGGTTTCCACCGTGGTGTAACCGACGACCATCTGCTTGCCTTCCTTCTCGGCAGCCATTTGAGCGTTCTGCTGAACCGGAAACAGTGCCGGCTCGCGGCTCCAGTACCAGCCCACGGCCATGGCCACCAACAGGTACAGACCCACCACCGTGGCCAAGGCACGGCTGAACAGCAAGCCACCAAAATAGCTGCGGGCTGCCGACTTGGGTTCAGCGGCACGTTCAGGCGCGCTGCCTGCGCGGTTCTTCCAGTCCAGCATGGCGATATCCTTTCAATCACTTGAGTTCATCGGTTCGACCACAACCCTACCCCATCGTGCTTCGTTTTGAGCGGATTAAATCAGCCGCAAAACGAAGCGCCACATAATAGTCGCGCATCAAGCGGGCACTATCAATGAAGCACAGCTATCCTGCTATGCGACCAGGCAGTCAGAAAATGAATCACATCGCTGTGCAGTTTATTGACCTACGACACTCGTGCAATCGAAAAGAGGTGCTAGCATAGAGCCACCAGTCGATCTCAGCATGCACCCTAACTAGTAGTCAGGATATGACCGAGCCAGAAGACCCCAGCCGTGAGCGCCTCAAGCACCACTTTGCCCAGCGGGTAATTCATCAGGCACGTCAGATTCTTGAGATATGGCAACGCCTTCAACACAGTGAATGGTCAACCACCGACATGTCGGAACTGGCTGAGGCCAACTTGCGTCTGCTGCGGTTCGCCGAACGGTTTGAACAACCCGAACACTGTCTGCTGGCGCGCAGCATCGGCCAATCGCTGGAAGCGGTGGATGCCAACCGTGGGCGTCTGAGCAGCGGGCTGATCACCAACCTCAATCGCTTGATGCAACGCTTGTCCCGCACCGGCCTGCGTCATGGCGACCAGCTCGAACAAACCTTCCTGCCACCGCTGCGCAAGCCGATCTACGTGATGTTGCAAGATCACGACCGCGCCGAGCGGCTGGCCAAACAGCTTGAATTCTTTGGCCTCAGCGCTCAGTCGCTGGACAGTGTGGCAGCGTTTCGCTCCTCGTTGGTCGAGCGGCTGCCCGCAGCAATCGTCATGGACGTCGACTTCTGTGGTACC
>JAPLSD010000200.1 GCA_026398835.1 Pseudomonas sp. | reverse complement strand
CAGCTCGGCCGGTTCCGTGATCGCATTTCACAAGAACCAGGACGACTTGCCGAGCGGTTCGCTGGCAGTGCTGAGTTCGTTTGGTGCCGGTTATTCGATTGGTAGCGTGATTCTGCGTAAGCGTTGATTGTGTGGGGCAGTAGCAAGCCTAAGCCATGCACAAACCCCTCGCCACAGGAAATCAGCGCTGATGACGGACGACACGCAACTGCTCGAACGCCTTCTGGCGGGTGAGCAGCGGGCTTACAAGGAATTGGTCAACACCTACCAGAGCGCCATGCGCGCTGTGGCCTACGCCATTGTCGGCAATCGTCATGCTGACGAAGTGGTGCAGGACGCCTGGCTGTCCGTCGTGCGCAACCTGGCCGGTTTTCAGGGCCGTTCCAGTCTCAAGACCTGGCTGCTGACCATCACCGCCAACTCGGCTAAAAGCCGTTACAAACAAAACCGCCGGGAAGTCCTGCTGGACGATTTGCCATCGCCCCACGGCACGATTGGCGATGAGCGGTTTTCCCCGGGGGACGGCCACTGGCTGGTGGCTCCGTTCGCCTGGCACGAGGACACGCCCGAGGCCCTGCTCATCGAAAATGAGCTGCGCGAATGCCTGGAACATACCCTGCTGAGCCTTTCTGAGCTGCAAAGCAGTGTGTTGCTACTGCGCGAGCGCCAAGGCCTGGAGTTGGAGGAGATTTGTAATCTTCTGGAGATCTCGCTCTCCAATGTTCGTGTACTGCTGCATCGGGCACGGCTGAAGGTCTTTGCGACCGTGGAGCACTTTGAGGAAACCGGCGAATGTTGACCTGCAAGGAACAAGTGGCGCGATCCAGCGATTACCTCGATGGTCAGTTGAGTTTTCGGGAGAAGCTGATGGTGCGCCATCACCTGATGTTTTGTGCCAATTGCCGGCGGTTCATTCGTCAGATGCGATTGATGCAGGCGACGTTGCGTGCGATGCCGGAGGAGGCCGTACCGGACGTCGACAAAATCGCCGAGTACCTCGCTTCCGAACGTCGCAAGGACCGCCCGTAGGTGCGTTGATTTTCAGCGGGGAATACGGATACAGACTCGCGTGGGTGTATCGAACGAGCAGTTCGGGCGACTCGATGACGGTCGGGGTACGGCGTGACACCCCCGGTTCAGAGCCTCGCGGGTGGATAGGTCGTGTGGATTGTGTTGCGATGGGCGATACTCATGCCGCTACAACGTTTGGAAAGCCTGTCCGCCATCGCGCCTCAAGAATGGGATGCGCTGGTGCCCGACGCTCAGCCGTTCCTGCGACATGCCTTTCTCAGTGCGATGGAAGACAGCGGCAGCCTGGGTCCGCATTCCGGTTGGCAGCCTGAGCATTTGTTGCATGTTGAAGACGGTCGTTTGATTGCCGCATTGCCGAGTTATCGTAAATGGCACTCCTACGGCGAATACGTGTTCGACCATGCCTGGGCCGATGCATGCGAGCGTGCCGGGATCGAGTACTACCCGAAGCTATTGACCGCCGTGCCGTTCAGCCCGGTAAGCGGGCCGCGTTTGCTGGCGGCCAACGTGCAGGACGGTTTTGAGCTACTGAAAAGCCTGCCGGGATATCTGGAAATCGAAGGGCTCTCCAGCGCTCATATCAACTTCACTGACCCGTTCACCGATGCGGCGTTGGCCGAGCAGCCAGGTTGGCTGCAACGGGTCGGCTGCCAGTATCACTGGCAGAACCGTGGTTATCGGGACTTTCAGGATTTTCTCGACGCCCTGAGTTCGCGCAAACGCAAACAGATGCGCAAGGAACGTGAACAGGTCGCGGGGCAGGGCATCGAGTTTGAATGGCTCGAAGGTCGGCAACTCGATCAGGCGCAGTGGGATTTCGTTTACGCCTGCTATGCCAATACCTACGCTATACGCCGACAAGCGCCGTACCTGACACGGGAATTTTTCAGTCTGCTGGCTGAACG
>JAPLSD010000660.1 GCA_026398835.1 Pseudomonas sp. | reverse complement strand
CGGCTTGCTCGCATCCATCCCGAACCATTTTTCCGAGAGCGCCATCAGCCGACCATCCGCTTTGATGCGTTGCAGCGCGTTGTCGATACTGGCCTGAAACGCCGGATTACCTTTCTGAAACGGGATTGCCAGGCTCAGCGTCGGGCCAACATTGGCGCCTTCCTTCACGGGCAAGCGGCTATCACGAATGGCGTAAGGGACCAGCAAACGGTCGCTGATGGCCGCGTCGATCTGCTTATCCGCCACGTCTTTGAGCGGTTGTCGCGCGTCGGGGTAGCTGCGCAGATCGACGCCTTCTACCGTGCGCGTCTGCTCGGCGAACTGGCTGCTTTGCGCCACGCCCAGCGCTTGGCCCTTGAGCGCTTCCAGAGTGCTCAGCGGGCGCGGCTCCTCCTGACGCACGATCAAATGCGCATTGGAATAACTATAAGGTTCGCTGAAGTCGAAACGATCCTTGAGTTCCGGGGTCAGTGCTATGTGGTTGATGGCCACATCGTACTTGCCGCTCTCCACGCCTTGCAGCAGATCAGCCGAGTCCGTGATGACAAAATCTTCACGCACATCCAGCTCGCTGGCGAGCATTTGGCCCAACTCGACCTCGAAGCCCGTGAGTTTACTGTCATCCTTGAAGTTAAACGGTGGTGTATTGGCTTCCAGAGCGATGCGCAGCTCGCCACGGTCATTTACATCGTCGATCAATTCGGCTTGAGCGTAAGTGCTCACAAGAGGCAGTAAAAGTAACAGGCCAGGCAAAAACCGCATGGTCACTCCTTTGAATTCTAATGTGCTATGCGCGGGTTCTGGTGCGCTTTGCTATGGTGATGAGTGCCTTCGACAACGAATTGCCACGAAGTTGTCGCAACCGTACAGATTTTGCAGAAAAACTGGAGAATAGAATGAAAACCTTTGTTTCTCGTGCTGCTTTAGTCAGCCTGTTGCTGGGTGCTTCGATGCTGGCGAGCGCTGCGGATAGTACTGCACGCACTCCGGCCCCCAAGGGCGCGACGGTGAGCATCGTCTCTCCGGCGGACGGCGCCACGGTGGGTGAGAGCTTCAAGGTCAGGTTTGCCGTCGAGGGCATAGCGCTGGCGCCAGCGGGTGACCAGACCAAAAACACCGGTCACCACCACCTGTTTATCGACGTTGACACATTGCCGGCGGAGAACATGCCGATCCCGAAAGACGCCAACCACATGCACTTCGGCTTGGCGCAAACCGAAACTGACATCAAACTGGCCCCGGGCAAGCACACCTTGCAGATGGAGCTGGGCGACAAGAACCACGTGCCGTTCGACCCGCCGATCGTCTCGAAGAAAATCACCGTCATTGTGAAATAAACATATCGCGGACATAAAAAAGGGAGACCCGAGAGGTCTCCCTTTTTCGTTGGCGCTTGAAGCTTAGAACAACACGCGGCAACGGATGGTGCCATTGATGTGTTGCAGCTTCTCTTGCGCCAGGTCCGAGTACTCGGCGTCGACGTCGATAACGACGTAGCCGACTTTCTCGTTGGTCTGCAGGAACTGACCGGAGATGTTGATACCGTTTTCGGCGAAGACCTTGTTGATCTCGCTCATCACACCCGGGATGTTCTCGTGGATGTGCAGCAAACGGTGCTTGCCAGGGTGAGCCGGCAGGGCCACTTCCGGGAAGTTGACCGAGGACACCGACGTACCGTTGTCGCTGTACTTGACCAGTTTCTCTGCCACTTCCAGACCGATGTTGGCCTGGGCTTCAGCAGTGGAGCCGCCGATGTGCGGGGTCAGGATCACGTTGTCCAGGCCACGCAGCGGGCTTTCGAACTCTTCGTCGTTGGAGCGCGGCTCCACCGGGAATACGTCGATGGCCGCGCCGATCAGGTGCTTGTCCTTGATTGCGTCCGCCAGGGCTTGCAGCTCAACCACGGTGCCGCGAGCAGCGTTGATCAGAATGCCGCCCTTTTTGATCGCACGGATTTCTTTCTCGCCGATCATCCACTGGGTGGCAGCGGTTTCCGGAACGTGCAGGGTGACGATGTCAGACATGCCCAGCAGTTCGGTCAGGCTGGCAACTTGCGTCGCGTTGCCCAATGGCAGCTTGGTCACGGTGTCGTAGAAGTACACCTGCATCCCTAAGCCTTCAGCCAGGACCGACAGCTGAGTACCGATCGAGCCGTAACCAACGATGCCGAGCTTTTTGCCACGGATTTCGAAAGGTGCGTTGAAGACAGCGATGCCGCGTTCGCGCGCAGCGTTGAGGTCGACCTGGTTGGTGCCGATGCAGAAACAGCCAACAGCGACCAGTTTCTTCGCGTGATCGAAGATCTCTTCGGTCAGCTGAGTACGGGAACGAATGCCGATGAAGTGAGCATCAGCGATCTTCTCCTTCAGCTGGGCTTCCGGCAGAGAACCAGTGAGGTACTCAATGCTGGTGTAACCGGCGGCCTTGAGGACGTCGACAGCGGATTGATGGACGCCTTCGAGAAGAAGGAACTTGATCTTGCTCTTATCGAGGGAAGTCTTGCTCATCTGCGTAAACCTGTGTCCCGGAGAAAAATGGCAGGGAAGGACAGCCAAAGCTGACCTGGGCGGCATGACAGCCGTCACCGCAGAACGCCTTTGGGCACTATCCTGCGGGGGCGGTATGCTAGCATATGCACCCCGCTAAACACTCATTCCTGCGACGTGAAGCGTTCTCAGGATGACCATGAATTGTTCGAGAGTTCTGTCGATGACCAATCCTGCCCTGATTGAAGAGCTGAAGACCCTGGTTGAGCCTGGCAAGGTGCTGACCGATGCCGACTCCCTGAATGCTTATGGCAAGGATTGGACCAAGCATTTCGCTCCGGCCCCGACCGCCATCGTGTTCCCGAAAACCACCGAGCAAGTCCAGGCCATCGTGCGCTGGGCCAATCAGCACAAAATCGCGCTGGTGCCCTCCGGTGGTCGAACCGGGCTGTCGGCGGCGGCGGTAGCGGCCAATGGCGAAGTGGTGGTGTCGTTCGACTATATGAACCAGATCCTCGACGTGAACATGACTGATCGCACCGCGATCTGCCAGCCGGGCGTGGTCACCGAGCACTTGCAGAACGTGGCTGAAGAAAAAGGTCTGTACTACCCGGTGGACTTCGCGTCGGCCGGTTCCAGCCAGATTGGCGGCAATATCGGCACCAACGCTGGCGGGATCAAAGTGATTCGCTACGGCATGACCCGTAACTGGGTCGCTGGCATGAAAGTCGTGACCGGCAAGGGTGACCTGCTGGAGCTGAACAAAGACCTGATCAAAAACGCCACTGGCTACGACTTGCGTCAGCTGTTCATCGGCGCCGAAGGCACGCTGGGTTTTGTCGTCGAAGCCACCATGCGTCTGGACCGGGCGCCGAAAAATCTCACCGCGATGGTCCTCGGCACGACCGATTTCGACTCGATCATGCCGGTTCTGCACGCGTTCCAGAGCAAGCTGGACCTGACCGCCTTCGAGTTCTTCTCTGATAAAGCGCTGGCCAAAGTGCTGGCCCGTGGCGACGTACCGGCACCATTCGAAACCGATTGCCCGTTCTACGCGCTGCTGGAATTTGAAGCGACCACTGAAGAAGTGGCCAACCACGCCCTGGAAACTTTCGAACACTGCGTCGAAGAGGGATGGGTACTCGACGGCGTGATGAGCCAGAGCGAGTCGCAGTTGCAGAACCTCTGGAAGCTGCGCGAATACATCTCCGAAACCATTTCCCACTGGACGCCGTACAAGAACGACATTTCGGTGACTGTGTCGAAAGTCCCGGCATTCCTGAAGGAAATCGACGCGATCGTCGGCGAGCACTATCCTGATTTCGAAATCGTCTGGTTCGGCCACATTGGCGACGGCAACCTGCACTTGAACATCCTAAAGCCTGCAAACCTGAGCAAAGACGAGTTCTTCGCCAAGTGCGCGACCGTCAACAAGTGGGTGTTCGAAACCGTCGAGAAATACAACGGTTCGATTTCCGCCGAGCATGGCGTCGGCATGACCAAGCGTGATTACCTGACCTACAGCCGCTCGCCGGTTGAGATCGAATACATGAAAGCCGTCAAGGCGGTGTTCGACCCGAACGGCATTATGAACCCGGGCAAGATCTTCGCGGTTTGACGTCCTATCTTTGAAGCAGGAGTCGGTAAATGAGCTATCAGCACCAGTATGTCGACGGTACTCGTATTCACTTCCCGGTCGGGAAAGTGGTGTGCATTGGCCGCAACTATGCCGAACACGCCAAGGAACTGGACAATCCGGTGCCTACCGAGCCATTGCTGTTCATCAAGCCGGGCAGTTGTGTCGTTGCGCTTGAAGACGACGGCTTCAAGATTCCGACCGAGCGTGGCTCGGTGCACTACGAGGCTGAAATTGCCGTGTTGATCGGCAAGCCGCTGTCGACCAGGCCGAGCCGCGAAGAAGTGCTCGATGCGATTTCCGGTTTTGCTCCGGCGCTGGACCTGACCTTGCGCGACAAACAGGCTGAGCTGAAAGCCAAAGGCCTGCCGTGGGAAATCGCCAAGTCGTTCGACGGCGCTGCCGTACTGGCACCGTTCGTGGTCAGCAGCACCTTCGCTGACCTGACCGACATCGGCATCCGCTTGACCATTAATGGTGAAGTCCGTCAGGACGGCAACAGTCGCGACATGCTCAACCCGATCGTGCCGATGATTCAGTACATGGCTGGCTGTTTCTCGCTGCTGGCCGGTGACGTGATCCTGACCGGCACCCCGGTGGGCGTCGGCCCGCTGAATGTCGGTGATGAACTGGTGCTGGAATTGCCGGGCGTGAGCAGCTTCAACAGCAGCGTTCGCTGAGGAGAAAGACGGTATCTACGGCCATTAAGCTTGAATTCATACAGTCGTGGTATTTCATCCACCCGTTTTGTTTTTGAGCTTGCCTGAATGCGTCGATTTGCCCGCCCTAAACCTTTGCTGTTGCTTGTCAGTCTGGTCGCCCTGGCGCTGCTGGGGCTGGCCGGGCAGCACGATCGATTTTTCGAGCGTGCCTGGTTCAACCTGCAGACCTGGTGGCAGCCGGCGGATGCTCGGTCCATGGGGCTGGCGGATTACCGGGTGTCAATCGAGGCCAGGGTCATCGTAGGTCTGGATGCCGATGTCTCGGCGCTGACCTACGATCCGGGCCGCAACAGCCTGTTCACCGTCACCAATAAAAACTCCGAACTGATCGAACTGTCCCTCGACGGTCGGATTCTTCGTCGTGTGCGGTTGATCGGTTTCGGTGATCCGGAAGCTGTGGAATTCATCAGCGCCAATACCTATGTGATTGCCGATGAGTATCAGCAGCGGTTGATCAAGGTCCATCTGGAAGACAACACGGTCTTTCTCGATGCGGCCGACGCGGAGCAAATGACTCTCGGCGTGCACATGAGTGGCAACAAGGGGTTTGAAGGTCTCGCCTACGATTCGGTGGGTAAACGGCTGTTCGTCGCCAAGGAACGCGACCCGATGCTGATTTATGAAGTGCAGGGGTTTCCCCGCTTCCAGGATGAGAAGTCCTATTCAGTGCACGTACTGAATAACCCGAAGCGCGATGCCGGGCTGTTTGTCCGCGATCTGTCCAGTCTGCAATACGACAAGCGCAGCGGTCATTTACTGGCGCTGTCCGATGAGTCGAGGCTGATTCTGGAGCTGGATGTGGACGGTCAGCCGTTGAGCACTATGTCACTGAGCAAGGGGTATCAGGGGCTGCAAAAGACCGTGCCGCAAGCGGAAGGGATCGCCATGGATGACGAGGGTACGATGTACCTGGTCAGTGAGCCCAACCTGTTTTACGTCTTCAAAAAACCACCACAGCCCTGATAAACACCGCATAACTAAATGTAGGAGCCGAGCTTGCTCGCGATGAGGCCGTCACAGGCGACAGAGATGTCGACTGACAGATGACAGACCGCTATCGCGAGCAATCGAGCGTCGACCGGCTGCTCCAGGGTCATGCGCGCAGGGTTTTCACGCCTTCGCTGGTGCCCAGCAGCAGCAGGTCAGCCGGACGCGCTGCGAACAAGCCGTTGGTGACCACGCCGACGATGGCGTTGATCTGACGCTCCAACTCCACCGGATTGGTGATCTGCATGTTGAACACGTCAAGGATGATGTTGCCGTTGTCGGTCAACACGCCTTCACGGTAAACCGGGTCGCCGCCCAGTTTCACCAGTTCACGGGCCACGTGGCTGCGGGCCATCGGAATCACTTCGACTGGCAGCGGGAAGGCGCCCAGTACCGGCACCAGTTTGCTGGCGTCGGCGATGCAGATGAAGGTCTTGGCCACGGCCGCGACGATTTTCTCGCGGGTCAGGGCTGCGCCACCGCCCTTGATCAGGTTCAAGTGTTCGTCGCTTTCATCGGCGCCGTCGACGTAGAACTCCAAATCGCTGACGGTATTGAGCTCATACACCGGAATGCCGTGGCCCTTGAGGCGTGCGGCGGTGGCTTCGGAGCTGGCGA
>JAPLSD010000762.1 GCA_026398835.1 Pseudomonas sp. | reverse complement strand
CCCTAAAGCTCGCCGTATCGAAGCTCGCTTCCCGGATCCAGCAGCCAACCCGTACCTGGGCTTCGCTGCACTGTTGATGGCTGGCCTGGACGGCATCCAGAACAAGATCCACCCAGGCGATGCTGCTGACAAAAACCTGTATGACCTGCCGCCTGAAGAGGCCAAAGAGATCCCACAAGTTTGCGGCAGCCTGAAAGAAGCCCTGGAAGAGCTGGACAAAGGTCGTGCGTTCCTGACCAAAGGCGGCGTTTTCAGCGACGACTTCATCGACGCTTACATCGCCCTGAAAAGCGAAGAAGAAATCAAAGTACGTACCTTCGTACACCCACTGGAATACGAGCTGTACTACAGCTGCTAATCCCGTGACGCCGGTACACGCGGCGTAACAAAAGAGGCCTCCTTCGGGAGGCCTTTTTTTATCTTTAAAAACAATGAGTTAGATACAGAATACAAAACCCGTCACCGTCAAACCGAGCAACTTACTCACTCATGACTCGCCTCAAGCGCGCAAACCTTTACGATCCGCTGCATTAACTCCTCCCCCTGGCGGATTTCACGATGAACCTCCCCCGTAAAATACTTTTCCCACTAACGCTTATGCTCAGCGTGCTGCCCTGCGCCCAGGCTGCTGGCAGCCTCTCAACCACTCGTTTTCAAGGGGCAGGCTGGAGCGTAGAGCAACCTGATCAGTCCATCCCCATATTCAGCGCCCGTCTGAATGGAGAAGCGAGTCATGGCGATAAAACCAGTGCTGCCATACTGCAAGTCTCCTGCTATCGCTCCCCCCTGCGCCCCGTCATCTCGCTACTCACATCAACGGATCAACTGGGCTTCAATCCTGACATCTATGAAGGCCCTGCCGCTCAATCCATGGGCCCCCTAAGCCTCACAAGCGGCACACTTGCGCCCCGCGACTATTCAGTAAACGGCGTGTACTCGGCGGAATCCGCGCAAAAAGGCGATCTTGTTTTTGTATTAAACATGCCAGCCAATCGCCAAGAGCTGCATTACTGGACCACCGAGGCCGCTCGGGGCCAACCGGTAAAAATGACACTGCCTTCAGCCATAAAAGAGGGCCTGCCACTGACCGCCAGGTTTGTTCTGCCGCAAGACGACAGCGGACTGCGCAAGGTGATCGAGCCTTGCATGAAGGCATCCGGATCGGCAGATCGGCGCTGACTTCAACATCGGGATGCAAGCAATCTGTGCCAGGCCAGTACCCGTCGCCTATGCTCCCACCCAACGCTTTAGTTTCTGGTCGATTTTATGGGTCGTGGTTTTCTATTCATTTTTCTGTTGATCGCCCTGCCCGCCGCAGCGCAGATCTATAAGTACACCGACGCAGCCGGCAACATCGCTTACAGCAATCAACCGCCCGATGGCGTCGAGGCCCAGCCTGTGGAGTTACCGCCTCTCAATAGTGTCGAACGCCAGCCACCGAGCAAACCTGCGCCACCTGCCGAAGCCCGCAGCCGTGAACAGCCGCATAGCACCTACGAGGTACTGGAGCTTACCGGCCTGCCCAGCGAAGAAGCCCTGCGCGCCAACAATGGCACCTTCACGGTGGGCGTTCTGCTCCAACCGCGCCTGCAAGGCGGGCATCGCCTGCGCCTGCTGCTGGACGGTCAGCCCTATGGTCAGCCGAGCAACGTTCCGCGCCTGCAGCTGGTGAATGTCGATCGCGGCAAACACAGCCTGGCGGTGCAAGTGCTGGATGGAGAGAGCGTTGTGCAACAAAGTCCGACCGCCACCTTTACCGTGCAACGAGTGCATACGCCTTGAAGCCCTCATGAAACGGATGCCCATGCGCGCTCTATTGCTGTGCCTGCTGCTGATTGCCCTGCCAGCCGCCGCTGAGGTCTACACCTACATCGACGCCCAAGGAAATAGAGTCTTCACCGACCAACCACAGCCAGGCAACGCCAAACGCGTTCAATTGACGCCGGGCAATCGCATGTCCACTCCCCCCAGCGGAGTCGCCCCGGCGCCAGCAGCCAAAAAAGCCCAAGACAAACCGCTGTTCCACTATCAGATGCTGCGCGTTTTGGTACCCGATCCAGACGCTACTATTCGCAACATCCAAGGTGAGTTGATTGTCAGTGTCACCAGTGAGCCCGACCTGCAACGCGGTCATCGCTATCGCTTACTGCTGGACGGCCAACCTACCGCCGATCCTGGCCCCAGCCCGGTATTCGCCCTGAGCAATATCGACCGCGGCACTCATCACCTGGCCGTGGAGATTCTCGATGAACAAGGGCGGATGGTCGAACGCACACCCAATCAGCCCTTCCATATGCTGCGCATCTCCCTTGCCCAGAAGCGCCAGGCCAAACCTTGCACACTTGCCGATTACGGTCAGCGCCCGGAATGTCCTTTGGCAGACAAACCCAAAGAAGAGAAAAGCATCTTTTCATTCTTTTAAACGCTGCTCAGGTTTGCGCACTATATTGGTGCAATGAGTTGCACCCTACCCACTTATCAACCCATTTTGGTTCGAAAATACCCGGCGAAGCTGGCAGAACGCCACGCAATCGAGCTTTAAACGCCTGTTTCAAGGGTTTAACGCTTCTTTTCGGAGCCTTGGTTTGGTTTTTGCATTTTCCTAACATCAGCGCTTTATTCGCGCGCGCAATCCGGGACCGGCCTCGGGTTGCTCTGCTCCAAAAGAGGTCCTAATGACCATCAGCGACGCACTGCACCGTTTGCTACTCGACAACCTGACCACCGCAACCATTCTGCTCAACGCCGACCTGCGCCTTGAGTACATGAACCCGGCGGCGGAAATGCTGCTGGCCATCAGCGGCCAGCGCAGTCATGGGCAATTCATCAGCGAGCTGTTCACCGAATCAGCCGAAGCCCTGAGCTCCTTGCGCCAGGCCGTTGAGCAGGCGCATCCGTTCACCAAGCGCGAAGCAATGCTCACCGCTTTGACCGGCCAGACCCTGACTGTCGATTACGCCGTGACACCGATCCTCAGCAATGGCAACACCCTGCTACTGCTGGAAGTCCATCCGCGTGACCGCTTGCTGCGAATCACCAAGGAAGAGGCCCAGCTATCCAAGCAGGAAACCAGCAAGATGCTGGTGCGCGGCCTGGCCCATGAGATCAAGAACCCTCTGGGCGGGATTCGCGGCGCCGCGCAGTTGCTGGCCCGCGAGCTGCCGGAAGACAGCCTCAGGGACTACACCAACGTCATCATTGAAGAGGCCGATCGCCTGCGTAACCTGGTGGATCGCATGCTGGGCTCGAACAAATTGCCATCACTGGCGATGACCAATATCCACGAAGTGCTCGAGCGCGTGGGCAGCCTGGTGGAAGCCGAAAGCCAGGGTTGCATCACCTTGGTGCGCGACTACGACCCGAGCATTCCCGATGTACTGATTGACCGCGAACAGATGATTCAGGCCGTGCTCAACATCGTGCGCAACGCCATGCAGGCCATCAGCAGCCAGAACGAACTGCGCCTGGGTCGAATCAGCCTGCGCACCCGTGCGATGCGCCAGTTCACCATCGGCCATGTGCGCCATCGGCTGGTGACCAAGATCGAAATCATCGACAACGGCCCGGGGATTCCCGCCGAACTGCAAGAAACCATCTTCTTTCCAATGGTCAGCGGCCGCCCGGACGGTACCGGGCTGGGCCTGGCCATTACTCAGAACATCATCAGCCAGCACCAGGGCCTGATCGAATGTGACAGCCATCCTGGCCACACCACGTTCTCGATCTTTCTGCCACTGGAACAAGGAGCCCAATCGACATGAGCCGTAGTGAAACCGTGTGGATCGTCGATGACGACCGTTCTATCCGTTGGGTTCTGGAAAAGGCCTTGCAGCAAGAAGGCATGACCACGCAAAGCTTCGACAGCGCCGATGGCGTGATGAGCCGCCTGGCTCGCCAGCAACCGGACGTGATCATCTCCGACATCCGCATGCCGGGCGCCAGTGGCCTGGACCTGTTGGCGCGAATTCGCGAACAGCACCCGCGCTTGCCAGTGATCATCATGACCGCTCACTCCGACCTGGACAGCGCTGTCGCGTCCTATCAAGGCGGCGCTTTCGAATACCTGCCCAAGCCGTTCGATGTCGACGAAGCTGTCTCCCTGGTCAAACGCGCCAACCAGCACGCCCAGGAACAGCAAGGCCTGGAAGTGGTGCCAACCCTGACCCGCACCCCGGAAATCATCGGCGAAGCGCCGGCGATGCAGGAAGTGTTTCGGGCGATCGGTCGTCTCAGCCACTCCAACATCACCGTATTGATCAACGGTGAGTCCGGTACTGGCAAAGAGCTGGTGGCCCACGCCCTGCACCGTCATAGCCCTCGGGCGGCATCGCCGTTCATTGCCTTGAACATGGCAGCGATCCCCAAGGACTTGATGGAGTCCGAGCTGTTCGGCCACGAGAAAGGGGCGTTCACCGGGGCAGCTAACCTGCGTCGCGGGCGCTTCGAACAGGCAGATGGCGGTACGCTATTTCTCGATGAAATCGGCGACATGCCGGCCGACACCCAGACACGTCTGTTGCGGGTATTGGCCGACGGCGAGTTCTACCGGGTCGGTGGTCACACGCCAGTCAAGGTTGATGTGCGGATCATCGCCGCGACTCACCAGAATCTGGAAACCCTGGTTCACGCCGGTAAATTCCGTGAGGACTTGTTCCACCGCCTCAATGTGATTCGCATCCATATCCCCCGGATGTCGGATCGCCGCGAAGACATTCCGACCCTGGCCAAGCACTTCCTCGCCCGCGCTGCGCAAGAACTGGCGGTCGAGCCAAAACTGCTGAAGACCGAAACCGAGGAATACCTGAAAAACCTG
>JAPLSD010000877.1 GCA_026398835.1 Pseudomonas sp. | reverse complement strand
TCTTTGTTGATGCGGGTTTCTTTACCGTCCAGTTGTTCGAACTCGTAGAAGCCCGAGTCTTTATCGAATCTAGGCGTGTCGACGGACTGGATTTCGCGACCATCATTCAGGGTGATCACTGTAGGCGATGCGCAGCCAGCGAGAGTGGCGAGGCCCAGTGCAAGCATCAGAGTGGCGAGGGTCCGTTGAGTCATTGTGTTCTCCGAAATGAATTCTTTTGATTACTGGTCTTCAGACGTATACCGCGCGGGCAAGTTCCTTGGCTAGTGTCTTTCTGGCACGGTGTTATGTTGGCTTAGCAGTTCAGGGGTATTGAGGTTAGCCAGGCGTTGATCATTTTCGGGGCATTGCAACGCCACGGCGCCCAGCTTGCGCATAACTCTACCCGGGCTGCGTTCGCCTTGCGCCCAGGCGCTTTCGAAAGCCGCTGCAAGCGCCGTCGGGATGACGCACAGCAGCGGTTCCCAGTGCTCCCCATGGCGCACCATTAACGGTTTGTCCGGATGCTGACTGGCGGCTTCTCGCATGGCGTTGAGCAGGCTGGCATCTATTTGCGGTACGTCGCAGGGCAATACCAACAGATGAGTATGTCGAGCCACCGCCAGCCCGGCGCGAATGCCGGCCAATGGGCCGGGGAAGTCTGCGTGGTCGTCCTGGACCAGTTGGTCGGCGAACGCCGCGTACTTCTCCTGATTGCGGTTGCAGGAGATGATCAAGTCGTCACTCAAGCCACGGGTCTTGCGGTGCAGATGAGCAATCAATGGTTGGCCTTGCCACTCCAGCAGTCCTTTATCCTGACCGCCCATGCGTTGGCCACGTCCACCCGCCAGGAGCAGAATGGAGCATGGCGACAGCTGAGTGTTCGAGTTCATGACGCGTCTCCGCAGAGGCAGCAAAATGGGGCGCTGTGATATAACACCGGGCTGTTTCTCCTACAACTGGATCGAGCCTATGAAAGCCAAGGCTGATGTGCCTTTTGCACCGTTGAACATCGCGGTGTTGACTGTCAGTGACACCCGCACCCTGGAAACCGATACGTCCGGACAGGTCTTCGTCGACCGTCTGAGCGCCGCTGGCCATAACCTGGCCGCACGGGTTCTGCTTAAAGATGACCTTTACAAAATCCGTGCGCAAGTCGCGACCTGGATAGCCGAAGACGTCGTACAGGTGGTGCTGATCACCGGCGGTACGGGGTTTACCGGCCGAGATAGCACTCCGGAAGCCGTCAGTTGCCTGCTCGATAAACAGGTCGATGGTTTCGGTGAGTTGTTCCGGCAGATCTCGGTCGCGGACATTGGTACCTCGACTGTGCAGTCCCGGGCCCTGGCCGGATTGGCCAATGGCACGTTGGTGTGCTGCCTGCCAGGTTCGACCAATGCTGTTCGCACTGGCTGGGACGGGATCCTTGCCGAGCAACTGGACTCACGGCATCGGCCATGCAACTTCGTCCCTCATCTGAAACAGGCCGCACCCTGTGAATCCCGTGGGTAAGCCGGGCAAGACTGGAGCCTTGATGCCGGTCGAGGTTGCGTTGGCCCGCTTGCTGGCGATGGCTGAAGCCACGCCGATTCGCGAGCGCGAGCAACTGCCGTTGGCGCAGGTTCAAGGCCGGGTGTTGGCTGACGATTTGATTTCGACCCTGGATCTGCCGCCCTGGCCTAACAGTGCGATGGATGGTTATGCCTTGCGCCTGGCTGACTGGAACGGCGAAGCACTGGCCGTCAGCCAGCGGATATTCGCGGGTCAAGCGCCAGAGCCTTTGGCGCCTGGTAGCTGTGCGAGGATCTTCACCGGCGCTCCCGTGCCTGCCGGCGCCGACTGCGTCGAGATGCAGGAGAACGCTCAAGTGTTGGACGATGGCCGGGTACGCTTCACCGAGACGTTGCACGCCGGACAGAATATTCGCCCACAAGGCCAGGAAACCACCGTCGGTGAAGTGGTGTTGTCGGCGGGCACTCGCTTAGGGCCTATTGAGCAGGGTTTGGCGGCTTCTCTGGGCTGCGCGCAGTTGAATGTGATTCGCCGGGTGCGGGTGGCAGTGCTGTCCACCGGCGACGAGTTGATCGAGCCAGGGCAACCGCTTGGGCCAGGGCAGATTTACAACAGTAATCGCGTGTTGCTGTGCAGCTGGTTGCAGCGCCTGGGTTGTGAAGTGATTGATGCCGGCATCTTGCCTGATGATCTGTCGACCACCCGCAACCGACTCGCCGAGTTGGCGGATGTTGACCTGATCCTTTCCACGGGCGGCGTGTCGGTGGGAGAAGCGGATTTCCTCGGTATCGCCCTGCGTGAGGAAGGTGAGCTGGCGTTGTGGAAACTGGCTATCAAACCTGGAAAACCGCTGACTTGCGGACACTTCCGGGGCGTGCCGGTGATCGGTTTGCCGGGCAATCCTGCATCGACCCTTGTGACGTTTGCCTTATTGGCCCGGCCTTATCTGCTGCGCCGTCAGGGCGTGGAGGCGGTGCGGCCGTTGCAGTTTCAGGTGCCCGCAGGGTTTGTCTGGCCCAAGCCGGGTAATCGTCGAGAGTACCTGCGGGGGCGCCTGGAGCAAGGGCGAGCAATCATCTATAGAAATCAGAGCTCTGGGGTATTGCGCAGCGCGGCCTGGGCCGAAGGCCTGGTCGAAGTGCTGGAGGAATGCACGCTGGTTGAGGGCGATTGGGTGAACTTCATTCCGTTGAGTGAAGTACTGGGGTGAGTCTTGTCGGCTCAATTGAGCCCGGCCTGAATGGGGCCGGGCGCAGTCACTGTCTGGCGCGGGCTAGCGGATCAGTGCTTGCAGAAGCTGACCGATTCGTCCGGCCGCGTTGCGGGTCCATCTTGCGTCAGACTCACCCCTGCTTGGGGGATCAAGAATCGGTTAATCATCGAGGCTGATGATCTGCTCGCGTACGGCAAACAGTACCAGGCCCGCGACGTCGTAGATCTGCAAGCGTTTCATGATCTGCGAGCGATGGGTTTCGACTGTCTTGATGCTCAGACCCAGGCCGTTGGCGATTTCCCGGGTGGATTTCCCCCGGACGATCAGCCGAAAAATCTCAAGCTGGCGTGCAGTCAGGTTGTGGGTTTGCGCTTGTTCGGACTGGGTTCTCTGGACACGGGTCAGCGCCTGGGTGATCACCGTATGGGCGATGGCCGGGCTCAGGTAGCGCTCGTTATTGCGCAACGCCTCAAGCGCGTGTTCGAGTTCGTTGGCTGTAGTGTCTTTGAGCAGGTAGCCATGAGCGCCTGACTCCAGTGCCTGCATGATCAGCGCGGGGTCGGTGTGCATCGACAGGATCAGCACCTTGCTCTGCGGACGTACCGCTTTGAGCCTCTGCAATGCCTCAAGACCGCCGGTGTGCTTCATGGAAATATCCAGAAGGATGATATCCGGGCACAGTTTCTCAACCATCTCCAGCAGCTGTGCGCCATCGCTGGCTTCACCGATCACGTCGTAGCCGGGAATGTCGAGGACCAGTGCGCGTACGCCAGCCCTGATGAGCGAGTGGTCATCCACCAGAAGTAAATTACAGGTCAATGTAAAACCTTATAGGTACTGGCTCGTTCGAGGGCACGGGGCGCCCAGGGGAACAATGCTTCGATCTGAGTGCCTTTGCCAGACTCGCTGGTAACGGTCAAGGTGCCGCCCAATTGATCGATCCGCTCTGACATACCCGCCATTCCGCGTTGACCTTCCTGACCCGGATTCAGGGCCGGAGAAAATCCCGCTCCATCGTCACTGATGAACAGTGCCAGGCCTTCGGGCAAACGTTGCAGGCGTATCAGCAGATTCGTTGCCTGGGCATGGCGCAGCATATTGGTGATGGCTTCCTGAGTGATCCGAAAGGCCGCAACCGCCATCTCTTCCGGAATGCCGGTCAAGCGTTGCTGGCATTCCAGGCTCCAGTGCACCGCAGTATTGGCCAGGGTTTTGAGCAAATGCGCGCGCAAACTGGCTTCCAGCCCAAGGCTCGCCAACTGCCTGGGGTTAAGAATGGCCGATACATCACGGACTTTTGTCAGCGTTTCTTCCAGCGTGTCGCAGAGCAGGGCGCATTGGCCTTGCAAGTCTTCGGGCAGGCGTCGTTTTAGCCATTCGCTTTGAAGTTTTGCCGCGGTCAGCAGTTGGCCGATGTCGTCATGCAGTTCGCGACTGAGCCGATGACGTTCGTTTTCCTGAACTTCCAATAGTCGGTCGGCCAGTTCCTGGGGCTGAAACCTGATCGACTTCAGCGAGTGACGATGCTGGACCCAGACGCTGGTCAGCGCGGCCAGATTCAGCGCCAGCAGGCTCAAGGGTAATGTGCTGGACTGGACGTAAATCAGCAGGCTGCCGATGGCCGAGCAGATACACAGCAACAGGCTGAACTG
>JAPLSD010000187.1 GCA_026398835.1 Pseudomonas sp. | reverse complement strand
CAATAAACCCCATTCACCGGTGCTGCCGATCGGGTCCGGATAGAGCCGGCGCAAGTGCCGTTTGGGGAACGGAAAGCGATGATCTTCGAGCAGTTCTTCCAGCTTTTCAGGGTACTGCGCCAGGCCCGGCGAACTGTGGTAGTAACTGAGCAGCGCATGGGCGTACTGAGTGCCGACCCAGACCAGTTCACGCTCGTGGTCGCGGCGGGCGACGTTCGACCAGACCTGGCCGGTGCTCGCCAATGCCGCGCCCATCAAGACGATCAGAAACAGCACGCCCAGGTAGGTGTACCCCTGTTGACGTTGCCCACTACCACTCCGAATAGAGGCTGCCATCACGCGCCCTCCCGGTAGCTCCGCTCTTGACATCGGCGACCCCGCCGGCAACGCCGCCCGGTGGTGACACCAGTACCCAGAGATCCTTGCGTTGAGTGATCGGGTCCAGCGGCTGGCTGCGCAAGTAGCGCTGCTCCACCAACTGGTCGATGGAATCAGGATAATGCCCGGTGTCACCGTAGTAGTGATCCAGCGCCTCGCGCATCACCGCCAGGCTCTGGCGCAACGTGGTTTCACGGGAGTTTTCCAGGCTGGTGAAGTAGCGCGGCACGGCAATCGTCATCAGCGTGGCGATGATGGCCATGACCACCATCAATTCGATCAGGGTAAAACCTTTGCTCTGGCGCATACGTTCACCACTCTTTGTAGGCGATGCCGTTGAGGCCTTTGCCAGGGGCCAGCGAATACACGTCGAAAACGTCTTCGCCTTCATGTGGACTCTGGGCAGAACTGTCATACGAGCGCAGTCCCCAGCCGTCCCTGACGTTGTGCTTGGCCGTGACGAAGGGATCACGCGGCAGACGTCGCAGGAAATAGAACTTGGCGCCCTTGGCGCTGCGCGTGTCACGCACGCCGTCTACCAGCACCTGCAGGCTGGGCGGAAAGCCGTTGCTGCTGACGGACTTTTCGATGTACCCGGCATCGGACGCACTCTTGTAGGCATCGATGGCATCGCGAATCTGATACAGCGCGATCTTCAGTTCCTGCTCCTTGCCCCGCCGCACCACGGTTTCGGTCAGGGGCGCAGCGATACCCGCGAGCAGCCCGATCAGCGCCAACGTGACCACCACTTCGATCAGCGTGAACCCTTGGCTGCGTTTCATGACTCAAGGCCTCGCAGTGGTACGCAGTGCTGCCAGCGGTGCGGCGTCAGTGCCCGGTTCAGTCAACTCGGACGGCTCCTTCGAACGGTCCACGTTCTGGATATGCATGCTGGTCTCAGTGCCGGTCGGGAACTCCATGTCCGAGGGGCTTTGGTAAGGCAGGTTGCGCACGATCCGTGGAGTGATCGACAGCACCAGCTCGGATTTGCCCACCGAATCCTTGTTGCTGCCGAACAGCCGTCCGAGCCCCGGAATATCCCCCAGCCCCGGAATCTTGTTACCGGT
>JAPLSD010000243.1 GCA_026398835.1 Pseudomonas sp. | reverse complement strand
CCTTGACCCAGGTTCTGCAGTTCCTGGCTGATGATCCGCAGCTCAAGCAGCATCTGCCAGCGGTCGAAGCCTACCGCGCGCAGTACGGGATCTGATCTTCGCCAGGATTTGAACCGCAATAAAAAAGGCCCCGCTCAGCATCCTGAGCGGGGCCTTTTGTTTGTATCGCTTAGTGACGCTTGCGATTGCTGATCAGTGTGCCTACACCGGTGTCGGTGAAGATTTCCAGCAGCACCGCGTTAGGTACGCGACCGTCGATGATGTGCGAGGTGGTCACGCCGCCTTGCACTGCTTCCAGTGCGCAACGGATCTTCGGCAGCATGCCGCCGTAGATGGTCCCGTCGGCGATCAACTCATTGACCTGCTCGGTGGTCAGGCCGGTCAGGACTTTGCCTTGCTTGTCCATCAAGCCGGCAATGTTGGTCAGCAGCATCAGCTTCTCGGCTTTGAGGGCTTCCGCCACTTTGCCGGCCACCAGATCAGCGTTGATGTTGTACGACTCGCCATCGGCGCCGACACCGATAGGTGCGATGACCGGGATGAAATCACCTTTGACCAGCAGGTTCAGCAAGTCGGTATTGATCCCGACCACTTCGCCGACATGGCCGATATCGATGATTTCCGGAGTGGTCATTTCTGGCGTTTGGCGGGTGACCGTGAGCTTTTTCGCGCGAATCAGCTCGGCGTCCTTGCCGGTCAGGCCGATGGCGCTGCCGCCGTGACGGTTGATCAGGTTGACGATGTCTTTGTTCACCTGGCCACCGAGGACCATTTCCACGACGTCCATGGTTTGCGCATCGGTTACACGCATGCCATCGACAAAATGGCTCTCGATCGACAGCCGCTTGAGCAGATCACCGATCTGCGGGCCGCCGCCGTGAACGACCACCGGGTTGATGCCCACGGCCTTCATCAGCACGATATCGCGAGCAAAGCCGGTTTTCAGCTCGTCGCTTTCCATAGCGTTGCCGCCATATTTGATCACCAGCGTCTTGCCGACGTAGCGGCGAATATAAGGCAGCGCTTCGGATAGAACCTTGGCGGTGTTGGCGGCGGCATCGCGTTCGAGGGTCATTCAGGGCTCCGGTGAAACTATCTAGTCAATCAGAACGGTAATTGGAGATCAGGGGCAACACGTTTCAGTTGGACGTGGAACACGTCCTTGATGCGCTGCAGCTCGGCCTCGGTATCGGCCTCGAAACGCAGCACCAGCACCGGTGTGGTGTTGGAAGCGCGAACCAGGCCCCAGCCTTCGGCATAGTCGACTCTCACGCCGTCAATGGTGGTCAGGTCGGCGCCTTTGCCCCACTGTGCGTCGTGCAGTGCATCAATGATGCTGAATTTGCTCTCTTCGGTCACATGGATATTGATTTCCGGCGTAGAAATATCGTTCGGGAAGGTCGCAAACAACTCTTCCGCGGTGGATTTCTCTTTGCTGAGGATCTCCAGCAGCCGCGCGGCGCTGTAAATGCCGTCGTCGAAACCGAACCAGCGTTCCTTGAAGAAGATGTGCCCGCTCATTTCACCGGCCAATAGGGCGCCAGTTTGCTTCATTTTCTTTTTGATCAACGAATGACCGGTTTTCCACATGAGCGGTCGACCGCCGTATTCCTTGATCAACGGGGTCAGGCGGCGGGTGCATTTGACGTCGAAGATGATTTCCGCATCCGGGTTGCGCGCCACGACGTCGCGGGCGAACAGCATCAGCAGGCGGTCCGGGAAGACGATGCTGCCGGTGTTGGTCACAACCCCAACACGGTCGCCGTCGCCGTCGAAGGCCAGGCCCAGGTCGGCCTTGGTTTCCTTGACCTTGGCGATCAGGTCGACGAGATTTTCAGGCTTGCCCGGGTCCGGGTGGTGGTTCGGGAAGTTGCCATCGACTTCGCAGAACAGT
>JAPLSD010000778.1 GCA_026398835.1 Pseudomonas sp. | reverse complement strand
GCCCAGCGTCTGGCCCGCAAGCTGTGCAGCCACTGCAAAAAAGAAATCGACGTCCCTCACGAAACGCAGCACAAGGAAGGCTTCGCCGAGGAACATATCGGCTCATTCAAGATCTATGAGCCGGTAGGTTGCGATCTCTGCAATGGTGGCTACAAGGGGCGAGTCGGGATCTATGAAGTGGTGAAAAATACGCCGGATCTTCAACGCCTGATCATGGCAGAAGGCAATTCACTGGAGATTGACATTCAGATGCGCAAGGACGGTTTCAACGACTTGCGTACCTCCGGCCTGCTCAAGGTCATGCAGGGCATTACCAGCCTTGAGGAAATCAACCGGGTCACCAAGGACTAAACGATGGCGGTCAAAGCAGTCAAAGTCAGTGTTTACGCTTGGGAAGGCACCGATAAGAAAGGCACCAAAATGACCGGCGAATTAAACGGTCATAGCCCGGCACTGATCAAGGCGCAGTTGCGCAAGCAAGGTATTACGCCGGGCAAGGTACGCAAGAAAAGCGTCTCGCTCTTCAGCGCCGGCAAACGCATAAAACCCCTCGATATCGCCCTGTTCACCCGCCAGATGGCGACCATGATGAAAGCCGGGGTGCCGTTGCTTCAGTCCTTCGACATCATCGGCGAGGGGTTTGATAACCCGAACATGCGCAAGCTGGTGGACGAGGTAAAACAGGAAGTCGCGGCCGGCAACAGCTTCGCCGCTGCGTTGCGTAAAAAGCCGCAGTACTTCGATGACCTGTACTGCAATCTGGTGGACGCCGGTGAACAAGCCGGTGCCCTGGAAACCTTGCTGGAGCGGGTGGCGACCTACAAAGAAAAGAGCGAAAGCCTCAAAGCCAAGATCAAGAAGGCCATGACTTATCCCTTGGCGGTGATCTTCGTCGCGATCATCGTGACCGGCATTCTGCTGGTCAAAGTGGTCCCACAGTTCAAGACAGTCTTTTCCGGTTTTGGCGCGGACCTCCCGGCCTTCACCCTGATGGTCATCGCCCTCTCCGAATTCATGCAGGAGTGGTGGTGGCTGATACTGATCGGTATCGCCGCCGCCGTGTTCGGTTTGCGCTATGCACGCAAACGCTCTCAACGCTTTCGCGACTGGCTGGACATCAGCCTGTTGAAACTGCCGCTGGTCGGCTCGCTGATGTACAAATCAGCCGTGGCCCGATATGCCCGTACGCTGTCCACTACCTTTGCTGCCGGTGTACCCCTGGTGGAAGCCCTGGACTCGGTGGCCGGCGCCACCGGCAATATCGTCTTCAGGAACGCGGTCAACCGTATCAAGCAGGATGTTTCGACCGGCATGCAGCTGAATTTTTCCATGCGCAGCTCCGGGATCTTCCCGAACATGGCGATCCAGATGACCGCCATCGGCGAAGAATCCGGTGCGCTGGACGATATGCTGGAAAAGGTCGCGACTTACTATGAGGGCGAAGTCGACAATATGGTCGACAACCTGACCAGCCTGATGGAGCCATTCATCATGGTGATTCTTGGCATCGTCGTCGGCGGTCTGGTGGTTGCCATGTACCTGCCCATCTTCCAACTTGGCTCTGCGATCTGAACATGTCCTTGAGTGATTTTTTGATCAGCTATCCGCTGGCCTTTGTTTTATCGGCGCTGGCCCTTGGTCTGATTGTCGGCAGCTTCCTCAATGTGTTGGTCTGGCGCCTGCCAAAGATGCTCGAACGCGAATGGCGGGTAGAGGCTCACGATGTGCTGGGTTTACCGCCAGAGCAGTCGGTCCCGACCTACAACCTCTTACTGCCGCACTCTCATTGTCCGCACTGCGCTCACCCGATCCGTGCCTGGGAAAATATCCCGGTCCTCAGCTATCTGCTGCTCAGAGGCCGCTGTTCGAAGTGCAAGGCACCGATCAGCAAGCGCTACCCGATCACCGAACTGGCCTGTGGCCTGCTCACGGCCTTCGTCGCCTGGCATTTCGGTTTTGGCTGGCAAGCGGGGCTGGTGGTGATCTTGAGTTGGGGCTTGCTGGCGATGAGCCTGATCGATGCCGATCATCAGCTGCTGCCAGATGTATTGGTGCTGCCGTTGCTTTGGCTGGGGTTGATCGTCAACAGCTTCGGTCTGTTCGTGCCCTTGCATGACGCCCTGTGGGGTGCAGTGGCCGGTTATATGAGCCTATGGTCGGTGTATTGGCTGTTCAAGCTGCTCACTGGCAAGGACGGCATGGGTTTTGGTGACTTCAAGCTCCTGGCGATGCTCGGTGCCTGGGGGGGGTGGCAAATTCTGCCGCTGACGATCCTGCTGTCGTCCCTGATCGGCGCCGTGCTCGGGCTGATTTTGTTGCGTGTGCGTAACGCGAAAACCTCGACGTCTATCCCTTTCGGCCCCTATCTGGCGATTGCCGGCTGGATTGCGTTGCTCTGGGGTGGTCAAATAACCGACTCCTATTTGCAGCTTGTCGGTTTCAAATGAATACCTCTGATCTCAAACCCTGGATTCT
>JAPLSD010000354.1 GCA_026398835.1 Pseudomonas sp. | reverse complement strand
GGCACCGCGACCTTCATGATCATGGGTGATATCTGTACCCGTCGCTGCCCGTTCTGCGACGTCGGCCACGGCCGGCCGAAGCCACTGGACGTCAACGAGCCAGAAAGCCTGGCCATCGCCATTGCTGACCTGAAGCTCAAGTACGTGGTGATTACCTCGGTAGACCGTGACGACCTGCGTGACGGCGGTGCCCAGCACTTCGCCGACTGTATCCGCGAGATCCGCAAGCTGTCGCCGAATGTGCAGCTCGAAACTCTGGTCCCGGACTACCGTGGCCGGATGGACGTGGCGCTGGAAATCACTGCTGCCGAGCCGCCGGATGTGTTCAACCACAATCTGGAAACCGTGCCGCGCCTGTACAAGGCTGCGCGTCCGGGTTCGGATTACCAGTGGTCGCTGACGTTGCTGCAGAAGTTCAAGCAAATGATGCCGCATATTCCGACCAAATCCGGTCTGATGCTCGGCCTGGGCGAGACGGACGAAGAGGTCATCGAAGTCATGAAGCGCATGCGCGAACACGACATCGATATGCTGACCCTCGGCCAGTACCTGCAGCCGTCGCGTAGCCACTTGCCGGTACAGCGCTTCGTGCACCCGGACGTGTTCGCCTGGTTCGCCGAAGAAGGCTACAAAATGGGCTTCAAAAACGTTGCATCCGGTCCGCTGGTGCGTTCTTCGTACCACGCTGACGAACAGGCAAAACTGGTTAAAGCCAGCTTGATGTCCTGATCCAGACCCGCCCGCAGGAATCTTCATTCCTGCGGGCGGTTTGGTTTTTCAGCGGTGCAAAACAGCGCGCTACTGAACTCAGCACCTTTTCCTTCACGTCCTGTGACTGTTCGCCCCCCCCTTCTATTTGCAAGCTTTCGTGTCTACTGTGCGTTGAAGAATTCACGCAGGGAGAACCATGGATGACGATTCGATCAACAGATAAGACCTGCGCTCACGTGCCAGTGCCCGCATTGCCATCCAACGGAGTGATCGGCTTGATCGCGCCAGCAGGTCCGGCGGCGCTGGACACCGGGAAGGCTGCTCAATGGATGCAGGCCAGGGGTTACACACTGCGTATCTTTCCCGGCGTTGAACAGAAAGACGGCTACCTTGCCGGAAGCGATGACGTTCGGCTGAACGACCTGCACGCGGCGTTTGCTGACAGCAGCATCGACGCGATCCTATGCCTGCGTGGTGGTTACGGAAGCCCGCGCTTGCTGGACCGGATCGATTTCGACCTGCTGCGCTGCAACGCAAAGCCCTTGGTGGGTTACAGCGATATCACGGCGTTGCACCTGGCGATCAGTCGTTATGCAGGCTTTGTGACCTTCCATGGTCCGATGCTCAACGCCGATCTGCTGGGCGACAAACAGCAGCCTACAGAATCCTCGTTGCTCAGCATGCTCAGAGGAGAGTTACAGTCCGGGAGCGTGCTGAGCCACCCGCAGGCTTTTCCATTGACCACTATCGCGCCGGGCATCGCGCGCGGCCGCCTGCTGGGAGGCAATCTCTCGCTGATTGCCGGCACCTTGGGCACGCCATACGAGATCGATGCTGACGGCATCATTCTGTTCCTTGAGGACATCAACGAGCCGCTTTACCGCATTGACCGGCTACTGACCCACCTAAGGCTGGCCGGCAAGCTGAGCAAGCTCTGTGGGGTCTTGGTGGGGGACATTGCGGGGGTGGATGAGCAGGCGCTGGCGGTGTTGCTCAAGCAAACCTTCGAGCCGCTACAGATTCCGGTTCTCGCCGGCTGGCGCAGCGGGCACTGCGACCCGAACCTGACCCTGCCGATGGGGGCGATGGTCAGGCTGGATGCAGAGGCTCAAGAGCTTGTGCTGGAGCAGGATGTGGTGATCAGGTAGCAGATCGCTCCGATGCGGGAGCGTGGGAGCGATCATAGCCTTAGCGGTTACGCAAACTCTCCAACAGCTTATGCGTCGGATAGCCATCCGCCGGCCAGCCAAAATATTGCTGTGCGGTGCGAATCGCCTTACGAGTATTGGCGCCGATAATACCGTCGGCAGTACCCGTGTCGTAGCTGCTGGCACTCAGCAGGTTTTGCAGCTCAATCCGCTCGGAGCGACTTAACGGCAGGTCATCTTTCGGCCATTCACCACTGATCAGGCCGGTACCTTTAAAGCGCTCGGACAACAGGCTCACGGCCAGGGCATAGGACGACGAGTTGTTGTACTTGAGAATGGCGCGGAAGTTGTCGAGGACCAGGAACGCCGGGCCGCGATAACCGGCTGGCAGCAACAGGGCCGCGGACAGTTGTTCGGAGCCGGCCGGCACGCTAGCACCGTTGGGCAGTTTGAGGCCTAGCTGCAGCCACTCGGCAACAGTCTTGCGGATTGAGCCATCGGCCAGTGCATAGTCGAAACCGTCCGCCAGTTGCACCTCGAACCCCCAAGGCTGCCCCTTCTGCCAGCCGGAGCTTTGCAGATAGTGCGCTGTCGAGGCCAAGGCGTCGGCGGGGCTGCCCCAGATATCTCGTCGACCATCACCGTCGAAGTCGACCGCGTGGGTGAGGTAGGTGGTCGGGATGAACTGGGTTTGCCCCATGGCACCCGCCCAGGAGCCGAGCATCTTCTCGGGCTCGATATCGCCATGCTGGAGAATCTGCAGCGCGGCCAGCAATTGACTATGGGCAAAGTCCGGACGCCGACCTTCATAGGCCAGGGTCGCCAGCGACCGAATGACTGATTTGTCGCCCTGGAAACTGCCGAAGTTACTTTCCATGCCCCAAACCGCTACCAGCGCCTGGCGATCAACGCCATAACGCTGTTCGATGCTTTGCAGGATATCGGCATATTGGTAGAGCAGCCCTTGGCCCTTGCGTACACGCATGGCGGACAGGGCACCGTCGAGGTATTCCCATACTGGCCGGGTAAACTCAGGTTGGCTGCGGTCGGCGCGAATCACGCTCATGTCCGGTGTGACATTGGCAAACACACGGTCGAAAAGCTCTGGGTTGATGCCCGCAGCCAGTGCGTCTTTGCGAAAGGCGGCCAGCCATTCGGCGAAAGTCTGCGTCGGTTGGATGTCCAGGTTGTCGCCGGTCGGGACCACAGGGGGGGCAACGGCCGGGGCGGGCACGGTGGGCATGGTCTGGAGCGGTTGGGCGTCGGCGGCGGTAGGTTTTTCCGCGCAGGCGACTAACAGAATAAGGCTGGAGGCAGCGATCAGTTGGCGTAAGTGCCTACGACGGGAAATACAAAAGGGCATGCACGGGTCCAGAGAATATGAATCAGGTGCCGACCTTACCATGTCAGCGGATTCTCTGCTTTCAGGCGACCAGAAAGTAAGAAGCCTCCCAGCTTTTAGACTGGAAGGCTTCGCGGCGGTAGCTGCCTTTGCCCTTGCCGGCTCGTTCCTGACGGCTGCGGAACAATGGCTGGGCGATGATGGATTTGGCCTTGTTGGGGCCATGCCTGGATGGCTTATTGCTCATAATGAGATCTCGTTTGTGGGTGGGTATTGCGGTGCAGATCATCGGGCAGGGTGGGGATTCTGTCCAGCCCCTGCAGTGTGTAGGAGCATTCGCCACAATTTCCGCTTACTCCGCCGGTAATGCCAACCGCTGCCCAGCCATCAACAGCGACAAGCGGCTAAGGCTGCTCCACGGCGAACCCGCTGCCTGGCCTTTGATCTGTGCATCGATACGCTGGGCATCGAGCAGCAGTTGTCCCCAGCGCTGGGCTGAGTGGCGTTGCAGGGCTTTGCTCATCAGCGGTTTGCGTTTGTCCCAGACCGGCGGGCGCGCCAGGCTGAAGGCTTTGTCCAGCGGTATGCCCTGGCTGTATTGCAGTGACAGGTTGGCCAGCAGACGCAGCTCCCGGGCCAGCGCCCAGAGAATCACCGGCGGTTCGACGCCTTCGCCACGCAGGCCTTCGAGCATGCGCAGGGCGTGGGCGGCTTCGCCGTTGAGAATCGCATCTACCAGCCCGAAGACGTCGAAGCGCGCACTGTCGGCGACCGCGGCTTGCACCGTGTCGACCGTGATCTGACCACCTTCGGCCATCAGTTTGAGCTTTTCAATTTCCTGAGCCGCTGCCAGCAGGTTGCCTTCCACGCGTGCCGCAATCAGTTCGACGGCGTCCTGGCTGGCTGAAAGGCCGGCCTGAGACAAGCGCTGACGAATCCATTGGGGCAACTGGTTGGCATCCACCGGCCAGATTTGCACGAACTGGGTCTGCTGACCTTCGATCAGTGCTTTGCCCCACTTGGTTTTCTGGGCGCTGCCGTCGAGCTTGGGCAGGCTGATCAGCAGCAGAGTATCTTCGGCAGGACGTGAGCAGTATTCGATGAACGCCGCCGCACCTTTGTCACCGGGCTTGCCCGAGGGCAGGCGCAGTTCCAGTAAGCGCTTTTCGGCGAACAACGACATGCTGGCACCGGCTTGCAGCAGTGTCCCCCAATCGAAGCTGGCGTCGGCGCTGAACACTTGGCGCTCATCGAAGCCTTGCTGGCGGGCAGCAGAGCGGATGGCATCGGCAGCTTCCTGGCACAGCAACGGGTCGTCGCCACTGATGACGTACACAGGCGCAAGGTTGCCTTGCAGATGTTTGGCGAGTTGGGCGGGGGCGAGTTTCATAAGAAGAGGCGAACGGGGCGCTTGAGCGCCCCGTAAGGCTTACTGGTTCTGTAGCTGCAAAGGCGATTGGCGAGGCGTCTGCGCTTCGGCCTTTTGTGCTGCGTCCAGTGCGTCGGCTTCGGCCTTGGCCCTGGCATCAGCGGTTTGCTGCAGTTGATCCAGCTGTGCCGGGCTCAGCTGTTGCAGACGCAGCATCATGCGTTGCACGAGGTCACGGCGCATTTCTTTGCGAGCCTGCTCTGCTTCCAGATCGGAACCTGTCAGGTTGTTGCCGTCGTGCATGTAGACCTTCTGCACCTGGAGTTTGTCATTGAGCAGAGAAAGGCTGTTGTGGCCCACGATTTCATAGTTCAGTACGTTGGTCAGCTCATACTCAGCCGATTTGTTGCCACCGACGTAACTGAGGGTACGCTGGTTTTCCTGCTCATTGGTGAGCACCAGCTTGTAAGGCGCGCCGACGTAGACTTTGACGCCACTGCTTTCCAGCACCTGGCGCATCAGCACAACGGTCTCGCCGTAGGCGTCGCGGGCACTCAAGTCGAGCTCTTTGATAGCGAGCTCGTTGGTGCCGGTACCGCGCAGCTGGAAGCCGCAGGCGCTCAGCAGTACAGCGAGGCCCATAACCAGCAGATTGCGTTTGATCATCTTGATGCTCCCCTTGAAACCATGTGGGCCGACTGTGCGGCCCCGGAGGTTTTGTTCGGCGCCTGGTCAGAGACCTGGCGCCTGATCCAATTAGCTAGCGACAATATTGACCAATTTGCCGGGCACTACGATCACTTTACGAATGGTCAGACCTTCAGTGAAACGCAGCACGTTTTCATTGGTCCGAGCGGCGGCTTCGACTTCTTCGCGGCTGGCGCTGGCTGGCATTTCGATATGACCGCGCAGCTTGCCGTTGACCTGAATCACCAGTTGCAGGCTGTCCTGCACCAGTGCGCTGTCATCCAGTGCTGGCCAGTTGGCATCGATGACCGCGCCGATGTGGCCCAGCTGGTTCCACAGTTCATGGCTGATGTGTGGGGTAATCGGCGCCAGCAGCAGGGCAACCGTTTCCAGGCCTTCGTGCAGCAATGCGCGATCCTGATCGGTGCCTTGAGGGGCTTTTTCCAGCACGTTCATCAGCGTCATGACCTGAGCGATGGCGGTGTTGAATTTGTGGTACTGACCGACGTCCTGGCTGGCTTGTTTGATGGCCAGATGGATAGCACGGCGAATGACTTTTTGCTCGTCGTTCAGCGTGCCAAGATCCAGCGCTCCAGGCAGGCCTTGGCCAACATGGGCCTGAGCCAGACGCCAGACACGCTTGAGGAAGCGATGGGAGCCTTCAACGCCGGAATCGGACCATTCCAGGCTCATGTCAGGCGGCGAAGCGAACATCATGAACAGGCGGCAGGTATCGGCGCCGTACTGGTCGATCATCGATTGTGGGTCAACGCCGTTGTTCTTCGACTTGGCCATCTTCTCGGTGCCGCCGATTTCCACCGGCAGCCCGTCGCTGATCAGCTTGGCGCCAATGATCTTGGCTTTGCTGTCGCGTTCCAGCTCGACATCCGCCGGGTTGAACCAGGTCAGGCTGCCGTTGGCTTCGCGACGGTAGTAAGTCTCGGCAATCACCATGCCTTGGGTGAGCAGGTTCTTGAACGGCTCGTTGGAGCTGACCAGACCTTCGTCACGCATAAGCTTGTGGAAGAAGCGCGCGTAGAGCAGGTGAAGAATCGCGTGTTCGATACCGCCGATGTATTGATCGACCGGCAGCCAGTGGTTGGCTGCAGCCGGGTCGACCAGGCCGCCTTCGTAATGCGGTGAGGCGTAGCGGGCGTAGTACCACGACGACTCGACGAAAGTGTCCATGGTGTCGGTTTCACGCTTGGCCGGCTGGCCGCATTTCGGGCAGCTGCATTCGTAGAACTCAGGCATGCGCGCCAATGGCGAACCGGCGCCGTCGGGTACGACGTCTTCAGGCAGTACGACGGGCAGTTGGTCTTCCGGTACCGGCACGTCACCGCAGCTGTCGCAGTGGACGATCGGGATCGGGCAGCCCCAGTAGCGTTGACGGCTGATGCCCCAGTCGCGCAGACGGAACTGGGTGCGGGAGGCGCCAAGATTTTTCTTGATCAGGGCGACTTCGATCGCATCGAAAGCACCGGCGAAGTCCAGACCGTCGAATTCACCGGAATTGATCAGCTGGCCGTATTCGCCGTAGGCATCCTGCCATGG
>JAPLSD010000193.1 GCA_026398835.1 Pseudomonas sp. | reverse complement strand
CTACCCGCGCTCGGAACTGGTGCGGATCATGGGTTTCATCACCATCCCTGGCCTGCTCGGCCCGCTGCTCGGTCCGACCATGGGCGGCTGGATGGTTCAGTACCTGTCCTGGCACTGGATCTTCCTGATCAACCTGCCGGTCGGCCTGATCGGCTGCTATGCGGTCTGGCGCTTTATTCCCGACTTGCGCGGCAGCGAACGCACCCGTTTCGACGGCGTCGGCTTTCTGCTGTTTGGCGCGGCGATGGTGCTGATCACCATCGCCATGGAAGGTCTCGGCGAACTGCACCTGCCGCACTTGCGGGTGATGTTGCTGCTGTTCGGCGGAATGGCCTGCCTCGCGGCGTATTGGCTGCGGGCCGGGCACATCGACAATCCTTTATTTGCGCCCTCGCTGTTCAAGACCCGGACCTTCGCCGTCGGCATCCTTGGCAACCTGTTCGCTCGTCTGGGCAGCGGTGCCCTGCCGTTTCTGGTGCCGTTGCTGCTGCAGATCGCCCTGGGTTATTCGCCGTCCCAGGCCGGGATGAGCATGCTGCCGCTGGCTGCGGCAGCGATGATCGCCAAATCCATCGCCCGCCCGCTGATCGAACGTCTGGGCTATCGCATCGTACTCACCGGCAACACCTTGGCGCTGGGTTTACTGCTGGCAAGCATGGGGCTGGTCAGCGAACAGACCCCTTATGGGTTGTTGCTGTTTCAACTGGCACTGCTCGGTGCAGTCAACTCGTTGCAGTTCACCGCGATGAACACCGTGACCCTGATCGACCTCGACGACGCCAGCGCCAGCAGCGGCAACAGCCTGCTGTCGGTGGTCGCGCAATTGTCCCTGAGCCTGGGCGTGGCCTGCGCCGGCGCTCTGCTCGGCGGCTTTACGGCTGAGGTGGGCAACGACGGAGTGAACACGGTGTTGGGCGCGTTTCAGCTGACCTTCGTGACTGTCGGCGTCATGGCGATGCTCGCTGCGGCAATCTTTTTGCAGCTGTCACCCAAGGACGGCCGGCGGATTCGTCACCCGCAAGAGCACATTGAGCCCTGATTTCTGACAAAAGGTGCCGCACTTGGCTACTTTTCGTCCAGAACTTGCAGGGGAAATGCTGGGGACTGGTACACTGCGCGACATTTTGTTTTGCAGGCCAGTCCCGTGACCACCATCGCCACCGCTTTTAATACTTTGCCGCTGTCCGCCGCCATGCTGGCTAACCTCGACTCCCTCGGTTATGCCCAGATGACGCCGATCCAGGCGCAAAGCTTGCCGGTGATCCTCAAAGGGATGGACCTGATCGCTCAGGCCAAGACCGGCAGCGGCAAAACCGCAGCCTTCGGCATCGGCCTGCTGAACCCGATCAACCCGCGCTTCTTCGGTTGCCAGGCGCTGGTCATCTGCCCGACCCGTGAGCTGGCCGATCAGGTCGCCAAGGAAATCCGTCGCCTGGCCCGCGCCGAAGACAATATCAAGGTGCTGACCCTGTGCGGCGGCGTGTCGTTCGGCCCGCAGATCGGTTCGCTGGAGCACGGCGCGCACATCATCGTCGGCACCCCGGGGCGCATCCAGCAGCACCTGCGCAAGGGTTCGCTGGTGCTCCACGGCCTGAACACCCTGATCCTCGACGAAGCCGACCGCATGCTCGACATGGGTTTCTATGACTCCATCGAAGAAATCATCGCCCAGTCCCCGGAGCGTCGCCAGACCCTGCTGTTCTCGGCCACTTACCCGGTGGGCATCAAGCAGCTGGCGTCGAAGTTCATGCGCAACCCGCAGCAAGTGAAGGCCGAGGCGTTCCACGACGACACGCAGATCGAGCAGCGTTTCTACGAGATCTCGCCAGAAGAGCGCATGGACGCGGTGGTCAAAGTCCTCGCGCATTTCCGTCCACAGTCCACAGTGGCTTTCTGCTTCACCAAGCAGCAGGTTCAGGAAACCGTTGATCACCTGACCGCCAAAGGCATTTCCGCCGTCGGCCTGCATGGCGATCTGGAACAGCGTGATCGTGACCAGGTGCTGGCGATGTTCGCCAACCGCAGTACCTCGGTACTGGTCGCCACCGACGTCGCCGCTCGCGGTCTGGACATCGATGCACTGGACATGGTGGTCAACGTCGAACTGGCCCGCGACTCGGAAATCCACATTCACCGCGTCGGCCGTACCGGTCGTGCCGGCGAGAAAGGCATTGCGATCAGTCTGGTCGCACCGTCCGAAGCCCATCGCGCCCAGGCCATCGAGCAGTTGCAGAAATCGCCGCTGAGCTGGGATCAACTGGACAACCTGATATCCCAGGGCGGCGCCCCGCTGCTGCCGGCCATGAGCACCCTGTGCATCGGTGCCGGCCGTAAAGACAAGGTTCGCCCAGGCGACATCCTCGGTGCGCTGACCGGCGATGCCGGCATTCCGGGTGCCCAGGTCGGCAAAATCGCGATCTTCGACTTCCAGGCCTATGTAGCCGTAGATCGCAGCATCGCCAAGCAGGCTGTGCAGCGTTTGAGTGAAGGTAAAACCAAAGGCCGCTGGTTGCGCGTACGGATTTTGTAAGAAATCGTCAGGCTGACAGAGATCAAACTGTGGGAGCGAGCTTGCTCGCGATGAGGCCATTACATTCAACATCATGTTGTCTGCCAGTCCGCCATCGCGAGCAATCGAGCGTCGACCGGCTGCTCCCACACTGGTTTTGTGGTGACACATTTTGAGGACACCGTTTTGCGCTCTACCGAAGTCGTGATCATTGGCGCTGGCGCCGCAGGTTTGATGTGTGCACTGACTGCCGCCGGGCGTGGGCGCAAGGTGATGTTGATCGACCATGCGAACAAGGCTGGCAAGAAAATCCTGATGTCGGGCGGTGGGCGTTGCAATTTCACCAACATGTACACCGAACCGAACAATTTTCTCTCGCAGAACGAGCACTTCTGCAAATCCGCCCTCGCCCGCTACACCCAGTGGGATTTCATCGGGTTGGTGTCCAAGCACGGCGTGCCCTACCACGAGAAAAAACTCGGCCAATTGTTCTGCGATAACAAATCCAGCGACATCCTCGGCATGCTGCTCGACGAGTGCGAACAGGTCGGCGTCAGCCTGCACCTGGACACCTCGATCCAGCAGATCGAAAAGCTCGAAAGCGGCTACCTGCTGGAAACTACTCTGGGGCAGTTGACCTGCGAATCCCTGGTAATCGCCACCGGCGGCCTGTCGATTCCAACACTCGGTGCTACCGGTTTCGGTTATCAGGTGGCCAAACAATTTGGCCATGACCTGCTACCAACCCGCGCCGGGCTGGTGCCGTTCACCATCACCGACCAGCTCAAAGAACTGTGCGGCGAGCTGTCCGGCACTTCGGTGGATTGCCTGGTGAGCTGCAACGATCAGAGCTTTCGCGAGAACATCCTGTTCACCCACCGCGGCCTCAGTGGCCCGGCGATTTTGCAGATTTCCTCGTATTGGAATTCGGGCGACACCGTGGAAATCAACCTGCTGCCCGATCACGACGTGCCAAGCTGGCTGCAACAGCAACAGGCCGAACGCCCCAACAGCGAACTGAAAACCCTGCTCGGTGAGATTTTCACCAAGAAGATGGCCAACCTGTTGGCCGAACAATGGTTCGTTTCCAAGCCGATGAAGCAATACACCCACGCTGAATTGGCCGATATCGCCGAAAAACTGGCGAGCTGGAAACTGGTCCCGGCCGGCACCGAAGGCTATCGCACGGCAGAAGTGACCCTGGGTGGCGTCGACACCCGCGAGGTCTCGTCGAAGACCATGGAATCACTGAAAAGCCCTGGCCTGTATTTCATCGGCGAAGTGCTGGACGTCACCGGCCATCTGGGCGGTTTCAACTTCCAGTGGGCCTGGGCTTCCGGCTACGCCGCCGCGCAGTACGCCTGACCTGGGTGTACACACATCTAATGTGAGAGCGGGCTTGCTCGCGATAGCGGTTTGACAGTCAACATCAATGTTGAATGTGATGACCTCATCGCGAGCAAGCCCGCTCCCACATTGAATCTGTGATGTTTTGTGGATTGCATTCCAGGGCCAGCCCGCACAAGTGCATCTCCCTCACCATGGACGGAACAGATTTTGCTGTCAGATGTGATCGACGCCATTGCGTCGTCGTCATTACTGGCTCAATTTAGCTGCATTGCCCCGGAAGGCCCTCGCACTTCATGTCATCGACCTCGTTTCGTCAGTCTCTGCGCCGCCTCTGGGCGCTGGATAAATTCAGCTACAGCGTGCGGGTGTTCATCGCCCTGACCGGCAGCATGGCACTGTGTTGGTACCAGGATGAAATGGGTCTGCTGATCCCGTTATTCCTGGGGATTATCGCCAGCGCCCTGGCCGAGACCG
>JAPLSD010000569.1 GCA_026398835.1 Pseudomonas sp. | reverse complement strand
GCCGACCGACTTCATCGACGGTCTGGTGAGCATGGCGGCCAATTCGGCAGCGCAAAAGCCGGCTGGGATCAGCATTTATAACTACCGTGCTAACCGCTCGATGGAGCGGGTGTTCTTCAATGCCGACGGCGAGTTGCTGGTAGTGCCAGAGCAGGGGCGTCTGCGCATTGCCACCGAACTGGGCGTGCTTGAGCTGGAACCGCTGGAAATCGCCGTGCTGCCCCGTGGGTTGAAATTCCGCGTTGAGCTGCTCGATGCCCAGGCGCGCGGTTACATCGCCGAGAACCATGGCGCGCCGTTGCGCCTGCCGGATCTGGGGCCGATCGGCAGCAATGGCCTGGCCAACCCACGGGATTTTCTGACCCCGGTCGCTCATTACGAAGACCTCAAGCAGCCAACGACGCTGGTGCAGAAATTCCTCGGCGAACTCTGGGCTTGCGAGCTCAATCATTCGCCGCTGAACGTGGTCGCCTGGCACGGTAACAACGTGCCTTACAAATACGATCTGCGGCGTTTCAACACCATCGGCACGGTCAGCTTCGACCATCCCGATCCATCGATTTTCACCGTCCTGACTTCGCCGACCAGTGTCCATGGTCTGGCCAACCTCGATTTCGTGATCTTTCCGCCACGCTGGATGGTGGCCGAGAACACCTTCCGTCCACCATGGTTCCACCGCAACTTGATGAACGAGTTCATGGGCCTGATCCAGGGCAGCTACGACGCCAAGGCCGAAGGCTTCCTGCCAGGTGGTGCGTCTTTGCACAGTTGCATGAGCGCCCACGGGCCCGACGGTGAAACCTGCACCAAAGCGATTGCCGCCGAACTTGCACCGAGCAAAATCGACAACACCATGGCCTTCATGTTCGAGACCAGCCAGGTGCTGCGCCCGAGCCGCTTTGCCCTCGACTGCCCGCAGTTGCAGAACGACTACGATGCTTGCTGGGCTTCGTTGCCCGCTACTTTCAATCCGAACCGGAGATAACCCATGAATCAGCCAACCATCACTCGTAGCTGGGTTGCCTCCGCCAACGACCACGCCGATTTCCCGCTGCAAAACCTGCCGCTGGGAGTTTTTAGCGTTAACGGTTCTGCACCGCGCAGTGGCGTCGCCATCGGTGAGCACATCTTTGATCTGGAAGCGGCACTGGATGCCGGTCTGTTTGACGGCGCAGCACGCGCGGCTGTCGAAGCCACCCGCGGCGGTCAGCTGAATGCCTTCTTCGATCTGGGTCGCAGTGCTCGGGTCGCGTTGCGCGAGCGTCTGCTGGAGCTGTTCGCCGAAGGCAGCACCCTCCACGGCAAGATCGAAGCTCAAGGCGCGAAGCTGCTGCCACTGGCTGCAAACTGCCAAATGCATTTGCCCGCGAAGATCAACGATTACACCGACTTCTATGTCGGCATCGAGCACGCGCAGAACGTCGGCAAGCTGTTCCGTCCCGACAATCCATTGTTGCCGAACTACAAATACGTGCCGATCGGCTACCACGGCCGCGCTTCGACCATTCGCCCGTCCGGCACCGACGTGCGTCGGCCAAAGGGCCAGACCTTGCCGGCCGGTCAAACCGAGCCGACTTTCGGCCCGTGCGCGCGCCTGGACTATGAGCTGGAGCTGGGCATCTGGATCGGTCAGGGCAACGCCATGGGCGACTCGATTGCCATTGGCGATGCGGCCGAACACATCGCCGGTTTCTGCCTGCTCAATGACTGGTCGGCACGGGATATCCAGGCCTGGGAATACCAACCGCTGGGTCCGTTCCTGTCGAAAAGCTTCATCACCAGCATCTCGCCGTGGGTGGTGACGGCCGAAGCGCTGGAGCCATTCCGCCGCGCCCAACCGGCTCGCCCGGAAGGTGATCCGCAGCCGCTGCCGTACCTGTTCGACAAACGCGATCAGGCCGCCGGGGCCTTCGATATCGAGCTGGAGGTGTTGTTGTTGACCGAGTCGATGCGCGAGCAAAACCTGCCGGCCCATCGCCTGACTTTGAGCAACACCAAACACATGTACTGGACCGTGGCGCAGATGGTTGCGCACCACAGCGTCAACGGCTGCCAGCTGCAGGCCGGCGATTTGTTCGGGTCGGGCACTCTGTCGGGGCCTGAAAATGGCCAATTCGGCAGCCTGCTGGAAATCACCGAGGGCGGCAAAAAGCCGATCGAACTGGCGTCGGGCGAAGTGCGTAAATTTCTTGAAGACGGTGACGAAATCATCCTGCGTGCTCGCTGCAGTGCTGGCGGTGTTGCCTCCATCGGCTTCGGCGAATGCCGCGGCAAAATCCTGCCGGCACGTTAAGAGGGTCGGGTCATGGAACTCTATACCTACTATCGTTCGACCTCGTCCTATCGAGTGCGCATCGCGCTGGCGCTCAAGGGCCTGGATTACCAGGCACTGCCGATCAACCTGATCGCCGCCCATGGGGGCGAGCATCGGCAGCCGGCGTACCTGAGCGTCAACCCGCAGGGCCGCGTACCGGCGTTGCGCACCGATGAAGGCAACTTGCTGATTCAGTCACCGGCGATCATCGAGTACCTCGAGGAACGTTATCCACAGGTGCCGCTGTTGTCCAAAGACCTGGCCGCCCGCGCTCATGAGCGTGGGGTCGCGGCGTTGATCGGTTGCGACATCCATCCGCTGCACAACGTCAGCGTGCTGAACCTGCTGCGCGAATGGGGTCATGACGAGGTTCAAGTGGTGCAGTGGATCAGCCACTGGATCACCCAAGGACTGGCGGCGGTCGAGCACTTGATCGGCAACGAGGGTTACTGCTTCGGCAGCGAGCCAGGGTTGGCAGATGTCTACCTGATCCCGCAGCTGTATGCGGCCGAGCGGTTCAACATTTCCCTTGAGGTCTATCCGCGGATTCGCCGGGTGGCAGCATTGGCTGCCCAGCATCCGGCGTTTCTCAAGGCCCATCCGGCACAGCAACCCGATACCCCGTAATAAAACTGATTGTTCCCACGCTCCTGCGTGGGAATACATCCCGTGACGCTCTGCGTCACCGGCGGACGCGGAGCGTCCATGGCGGCATTCCTTTGCGGCGCGTGGGAACGATCATCAAACTCCTTAACTGACTGGCTTGCCCGCGATGAACGATGGCGCGGTCAACCTGCCGGAGCCACCTGTTCCAGGGCATCATTCACCAGCAACTGGCTCAACTCGATCATCTGCTGAATCGCCAGCGCCACATTGCGGCACGAACCTTCGACATCGAAAGCCAGGTCGCTGGCTAGCACATTGGCGCTGGCAAGCGTTTCAGAGGCATTGGCCAATAGCGTTTCAGGGTTGAGACCGGGGACGACGGCGAAGATGTTCACTGGACGGGCGTGAGCGAGTCTGGATTTGTCGAAGGGCGGTGGCAGGTCGTGATCGAGGGCTAGCTGCGCGGCCTTGTGGAGTTTGCTGGAATCGAGGGATTCGCGGGGGGGACCATTTTCGGTTTCAGGCGGATCGGGAGTTACTTTGATCATGGTGACGCTCCTATACCAGAACTGGAACCACCGTGACTTGTCGCTAAACAAGTAAGGGTGGCAGCTGTACGCAGGTTAGCGAACCGGGGGTATAGGAGCCCGGCAGACCCGAAGGTCTCCCACGCACAGCCGCCATAACACGATATCGCGGGCATAAAAAAACGCCTGCAATAGAGTCTGGGGCGCTGTGGCGCCTACACCTGTTCGGATCGCTAAACCCGGTCGCTGATTTTGCAGCAACTTGCGAAGATTAGCCGTCGGCCGGCACCAAAGCAACCCCGCATTCACCCACGATAATGTGATCAACACCGCACAATTGGAGCTGGCGAAGCCTGCGATCTTTTCGCTTCAATGCACAATCGAATTCGGCGGCAAATGCCCCAGCCGCTCGGTCAGCCGTAACCGCTGAATCGGATCGTCACTGAGCAACAACGCATGCTCCAGATCGAAGCGTTCGGCATTCGGGCAATCCAGACGTTGGTAGAGGCTGGCGCGGGCCAGGTAATCGGCAGCGGTGGCGTTGCCGATTTCCAGCACGCGCTCGGCGTCGATCAGCGCGCCGAGGTTGTCGTCGTTGGCCAGGTGCAGCTGGCGCAGGTTGCGCGACAGGCGCTGCAGCATGTGAATCGGTTCAGCGGTGACCAGGTGTTCTGCGCTCAGCTTCATGTTCGGGCCGTATTGGCGTTGCAGCAGTTCCCGACAGTCGTTGGGGTAAAGCCGCCGCCCACCGCACGGGTCGAGCAGATGGTCGGCGCCCGGTACACGCAGCAGGAAATGCCCCGGAAAGTTGACACCGACCATGGGGATCTCCAGGCCCCTGGCCAGTTCCAGGGCGATCAACCCCAGCGCCAGTGGTTGTCCGCGTCTGCGCTCCAGTACTTTATTGAGCAGCGCCGCCTGAGGGCGTAGCGGGGTGGAGTCATCCTGTGCAAAGTGCAGGTCATTCATACGACGCAACAACGGTTGCCCGAGCTCACTCACCGGCAACATCGGCAAACCGGAGCTGACCCGTTGTTGCAGCTCTTTGAAGTTATGTAAAAGTACCTCTGGTTCTACCGCCGGATCGTGCTCGACAGCGATCCACAACGCCGCTTCAAAGAGCGCCGGTGGAGAGCGTTGCAGGCAGGCGAAAAAAGCTTGGCGGGGGGTCATCAAAATCTCCGGTGAATGCCTCGTTTTAGCCCCGTCGCCGGCTTTCGTCCAGTGCTGTACACAGGGTGTTGAAGGTTATGTCTTAAAGCCTGCAAACAGCCTCGGCTTATTCCCGTGCGCTTCAGCAATCTTTCGTCGCAAGACTATACTGGCGCTATAAGCTTGATTCGGGAGCCCGATGATGTTTGCGCTCATGCAAAGCGCTCGCCTTGAATCGCTGCACCTCAGCGTCGACTCCAAGACCGGGTTGAAGGCGGTGATTGCCATTCATTGCAGTCGCTTGGGGCCTGCCTTAGGCGGTTGTCGTTACCTTGCCTACCCCGACGACGAAAGTGCCGTGGCTGATGCCGTGCGCCTGGCCCAAGGGATGAGTTACAAGGCAGCATTGGCCGGTCTCCCCCAAGGCGGCGGCGTAGCCGTGATCATTCGCCCTGCCCATGTCGAAAGCCGCGCCGCATTGTTCGAGTCCTTCGGACGCTGCATCGAGCAGCTCGACGGTCGCTACATCACTGCCATCGACAGTGGTACTTCGGTCGCCGACATGGATTGCATCGCCCAACAAACCCAACATGTCACCAGCACCACCGCGGCGGGCGACCCTTCGCCGCATACCGCCATGGGCGTGTTCGCCGGGATCCGCGCCACCGCGATGGCCCGTTTGGGCAGCGACAACCTCGAAGGTTTACGGATTGCCATTCAAGGCCTGGGCAATGTCGGCTTCGCCCTTGCCGAGCAGTTGCACGCGGCGGGCGCTGAATTGCTGGTCAGCGACATCGATCATGGCAAGGTGCAGTTGGCCATGGAGCAACTCGGTGCCCACCCGATTGCCAATGACGCGTTGCTCAGCACCCCATGCGACATCCTCGCACCTTGTGGCCTGGGCGGTGTGCTCAACAGCCACAGCGTCGCCCAATTGCGTTGCGCGGCAGTGGCGGGTTCAGCGGCCAGCCAACTGACCACTCTGCAAGTCGCCGATCAACTGGAGAATCGCGGAATTCTGTATGCGCCTGACTATGTGATCAATTCCGGCGGGCTGATTTATGTCGCGCTGAAACATCGCGGCGAAGAGCTGACAACCATTACTGCCCATCTGTCGAAAATCGGTATGCGGCTGACCGAAGTTTTTGCTCATGCCCAAGCCGAAAAACGCTCCCCAGCGAGGGTGGCGGACGATTTGGCGGAACGTTTGCTGTACCGATAGGAGCAAAGGCCCCATCCCGGCCGATTTGCTCGAAAAGCCCGCGTCACAAGCGCCGGGCTCAACAGCATCACGCTTATCCGGCGTGCAAGGAGCCGTGCCATGCCCCAAAAGGTCAACCTTCCCTATACCCGCTATGTTTCCCCTGATGGTCAACTGCTCGGAAAACTTCCCGCCTGGGCGGATGATTTCAATCTGCTGACGCGCCTCTACCGGCAGATGGTCCTGACCCGTCTGTTCGATCAAAAAGCCGTCGCCCTGCAACGCACCGGGCGCATTGGCACCTACGCGCCGACCCTCGGCCAAGAGGCGATTGGCGTGGCCATCGGCAGCCTGATGCAACCCGAAGATGTGCTGGTGCCGTATTACCGCGACACTGCCGTGCAATTGATGCGCGGGGTACGCATGGAGGAAATCCTCCTGTACTGGGGCGGTGACGAGCGCGGCAGCGACTTTGCCGAACCGACGGTGGCTCAGGACTTTCCGATCTGCGTGCCGATTGCGACTCAGGCGTTGCATGCCTGCGGCGTCGCCAGTGCGTTCAAGATTCGTGGCGAACACCGGGTGGTAGTGACCACGTGCGGCGATGGTGCCACCAGCAAGGGCGATTTCCTCGAAGCCCTCAACGTGGCCGGAGCCTGGCAGTTGCCGGTGGTGTTTGTGATCAACAACAACCAATGGGCGATCTCGGTACCTCGACGGATTCAATGCGGCGCGCCAACCCTGGCGCAGAAGGCGATTGGCGCCGGGTTCCGCGGCGAGCAGGTCGACGGCAATGACATGCTCGCGGTGTATGACCGTGTGCAAATCGCCCTCGAACGGGCGCGCCACGGCAAAGGCCCGGTGCTGCTGGAGTGCTTGAGCTATCGCCTCGGCGACCACACCACCGCGGACGACGCCACGCGTTACCGTCCGGCCGAAGAGGTCAAGCAAGCGTGGCTGGAAGAGCCGATTAAACGCCTGCAAACCTTCATGGCCGGGCAGGGCGTCTGGGATGAAGGTCGCGAGCAGGCGCTGATCGCCGAATGCCAGGGGCTGGTGCAACGCGCTGTGGATAACTTCGACGCGGCCGGCAATCAGCCGCCCGAAGCGATAATGGATTACGTCTATGCACAGTGGCCGGCGGCCTTGGCCGAACAACGCGAATGGCTGCTCGAACGGGTTGCACGTCGCGCGGGAGGCTCGGCTCATGAGTAACGGCAAAGTCAGCCTCCTGGAGGCGGTAAATCTGGCGATGCATCGGGCCATGAGCGAAGACGAAAATGTCATCGTCCTCGGCGAAGACGTCGGCGTGAACGGCGGAGTGTTTCGCGCTACTCAGGGATTGCGGGACAGCTTCGGCTTCAAGCGGGTGATTGACTCGCCGCTTGCCGAAACCATGCTCGGCGGGCTGGTGGTGGGCATGGCCGCCCAGGGTCTGAAACCGGTAGTGGAAATCCAGTTCATGGGCTTTATCTACGCCACCATGGAACATTTGGTGTCCCACGCCAGCCGCATGCGCAACCGCACGCGGGGGCGGATCACCTGTCCCATGGTGCTGCGCTCACCGATGGGCGCCGGGATTCGTGCGCCGGAGCATCACAGCGAAAGTACCGAAGCGCTGTTCGCGCATATTCCGGGGCTGCGGGTGGTGATTCCCTCGTCGCCCGCCAGAGCCTATGGGCTGCTGCTGGCGGCCATCGACGATCCCGATCCCGTGGTGTTTCTTGAACCGACCCGGCTCTACCGAATGAACCCGCAACCGCTGGTCGATGACGGCAAACGCCTGCCGCTCGACACCTGCTTCACCCTGCGCGAAGGCAGCGACATCACCTTAATCAGCTGGGGCGCCAGCGTCATGGAAACCCTGCAGGCCGCGACAGCATTGGCGGAGCAGGGCGTTTCGGCGGAGGTGATCGATGTCGCTTGCGTTAAACCGTTGGACCTCGACACCCTGGAAGCCTCGGTGCGCAAAACCGGTCGTTGCGTGATCGTTCATGAAGCGCCGCGCTCCTGTGGTGTCGGTGCGGAAATCGCTGCCAGCCTCTACGAACGCGCTTTGCTGGAATTGCAGGCACCGATACAGCGCGTCACCGCGCCGGATATTCCGCCACCGCTGTATCGGCTTGAATACCTGTATATCCCCAGCGTCGAAGACATTCTTCACGCCTGCGATACCGCGCTG
>JAPLSD010000420.1 GCA_026398835.1 Pseudomonas sp. | reverse complement strand
ATCGAAAACCCCATGGCCCGATAGTGATGCAATGCGTTTTGCAGCAGTTGGAAGTCGTCGGTCGGGGTTTGTTCGGTGAGTTCGATGACGACCTGGCTTGGCTCGATACCGAAGTCCTGCAGCAGCTGCAGTGTTCGGCCAGGCTGGTGAGCTGCTTCGAGCAGGGACTCGGGGGATACATTGAGGAACAGTTTGCCCGGCAATTTCTGTTCGTTGAAGCGTCGGCAAGCGCTGTGACGGCACGCCATTTCCAACTCACTGAGGCGACCGGCCTGGCGGGCCACGGCGAACAGCGCGATGGGCGAGTGCAGCGGGCTATTGGAAGGCCCACGACTGAGGGCTTCGTAGCCGAGGATGCGTCTTTCGGAGAGGGAGATGATTGGCTGGAACAGACTGTGTAAACCGCTTTGAGCCAGAATTGAACTCAAGGCGCTCAGCTGTTCGGTCGTGGTCATGGTGTTCTCTGCCGATAAAAAAAGGACTGGGTGCTGTGGGCACCCAGTCCTGTATTTCACGACAGAATGATGACTATTTGATGACGCTCCGGTGGAGCGTTCAGATTAAATTGCCACTATCGTCAGTGCTTTGCTACAGCAGTGTTGAGCTTCAAGTAATCCAGCAAAATCCGCCCGGTTTCGCTCAGGTAGGCATCGTCTTCCGGCTTGGTCTTTTCTGGCTCGGCCGCAAGAGCGTCTTCGTCTTCTTTCTTCAGCTCTTTCAGTGGCTCCTCACCCTTGGCCTTGCGACGGATATTCTCCATCACAAGCTGCTTGGCTTCGATATCGGAGTGCTGTGCGCGACGCTCGGCTTCGTTGAGGCTGACGGTTTTCTCGGTCATCAGTTTCTGGGCCAGGGCCAGCTTGTCGCGGATAAACACGAACTCCGCATCCTTGGCTGAGCGCAGCTCATGCTCGGATTTCAACTGCGTCAGGTACGGTTTGAACGGATCGAGCGTCGGTTTGATCGCCGGACGAATGGTGTCCCACGGCATGGCTTCAGGCAGAGCGCTCTCGCCGATTTCCTTGGTGTCAATGATCGACGGGAAATCGACATCCGGCAGCACGCCCTGATGCTGGGTGCTCTGCCCGGAAACCCGGTAGAACTTGGCCAGAGTCAGTTTCAGCTCACCGTGATTCAGCGGCTGGATAGTCTGCACGGTGCCTTTACCGAAGGTCTGGCCGCCGACGATCAACGCGCGGTGGTAGTCCTGCATGGCGCCGGCAAAAATCTCCGAGGCCGAAGCCGAGAGGCGGTTGACCAGCAATGCCATTGGGCCTTTGTAGAAGGCGCCCGGGTTTTCGTCTTCAAGCACATCGACCCGGCCATCGGCGTTACGCACCAGCACGGTCGGACCTTTGTCGATAAACAGACTGGTCAGTTCAGTGGCTTCCTGCAAGGAACCACCGCCGTTGTTGCGCAAGTCGATGACTACGCCGTCGACTTTGTCTTTCTGTAGCTCGGTCAGCAGTTTCTTGACGTCGCGAGTAGTGCTCTTGTAGTCCGGATCGCCGGCACGGAAGGCCTTGAAATCCAGGTAGAAGGCCGGGATCTCGATGACGCCGAGTTTGTAGTCCTTGCCATCCTGTTTGAGGTTGAGAACCGACTTCTTCACCGCTTGATCTTCAAGCTTCACCGCTTCGCGGGTGATCTGGACGATCTTGGTGGTCTGGTCGCTCGGTGCATTGCTGGCCGGGATCACTTCCAGGCGCACCACGGTGCCTTTCGGCCCGCGGATCAACTTGACCACTTCGTCCAGACGCCAGCCGACCACATCGACCATTTCCTTGTCGCCTTGGGCGACACCGATGATCTTGTCTGCCGGTGAGACTTGCTTGGTCTTGTCCGCCGGACCTGCCGGCACCAGACGCACGACTTTCACCTGGTCGTTGTCGCTCTGCAACACGGCGCCAATGCCTTCCAGCGACAGGCTCATGTTGATGTCGAAGTTCTCCGCGTTATCTGGCGACAGATAGTTGGT
>JAPLSD010000216.1 GCA_026398835.1 Pseudomonas sp. | reverse complement strand
GCCCGACCTGATCAGGTCGGGCGAGGTGAATCAGTATTCCCAGAACATCCGTTGCAGCTCTTTGCTGTCTTGAGTCTTGGTCAGCGCGACCATCGCCAGGATCCGGGCTTTTTGCGGGTTCAGGTCATGGGCAACGACCCAGTCGTATTTGTCATCAGGCTGCTCTGCGTTACGCAGTACAAAGCCACCGGCATTTACGTGGGAAGAGCGAATGATCTGTACGCCATCCTTGCGCAGAGCCTGCAAGGTGGGAACCACGCGTGCAGCGACCGAACCATTGCCAGTGCCGGCATGGATGATGGCTTTGGCGCCAGATTGAGCCAGGGCTTTGTAAGCGGTGTCGCTGACATTGCCGTAGGAGTAAGCGATTTCGACGTCAGGCAGGCTCTTGATGGTTTTGATGTCGAATTCGGAATCCATGGTGTGACGCTTGGCTGGCAGGCGGAACCAATAGGATTTGCCTTCGACCACCATGCCCAACGGGCCCCAGGCGCTTTTAAAGGCTTCGGTCTTGATGTTGATCATCTTGCTGACATCACGACCCGACTGGATTTCATCGTTCATGGTGACCAGTACGCCTTTGCCGCGCGCATCTTTGTTGCTGGCAACCGCGACGGCGTTGTACAGGTTCAGCATGCCGTCAGCGGACATCGCGGTACCGGGACGCATCGAGCCAACGACGATGATTGGCTTGTCGGTTTTTTCCACCAGGTTAAGGAAGTAAGCAGTCTCTTCCAGCGTGTCGGTGCCGTGAGTGATGACGATGCCATCGACGTCTTTGCTATCGGCCAGTTCAGCAACGCGGCGACCCAATTGCAGCAGGTTTTCGTTGGTGATGCTTTCCGAAGCGATTTGCATCACCTGCTCGCCACGCACGTTGGCCAGTTGACTCAGCTCGGGAACACCGGCAATCAACTGCTCGATACCCACTTTGGCCGCTTGATAAGTGGCGCTATTGGCGGTGCTGGCGCCCGCCCCGGCAATAGTCCCGCCAGTGGCTAGGATTACGACGTTAGCCAGTTTTTGTTGGGTTTCGACTTCTTTTGCTTGCAGTGCGGCAGGGAGTAGCAACAGGAGGGCCAAGGCGCCAGGAACAAAGGTCTTGAAGGCAGATTTCATTATTTTTCTCTCTAGTTGTGATGACGGTGCTGATGCAGTTCATCTAGAAACGCCCCGAGCAGAT
>JAPLSD010000718.1 GCA_026398835.1 Pseudomonas sp. | reverse complement strand
CGAGGCAATTGCAGGCTGTCGGCGGCCTTGGCAAAACCACCCAACTCGACAATCCGCGTGAACACGCGCATGGCGTTAAAACGGTCCATTGTTTTGCTCATCCGGCCATTATTTAGAAATTACAAATAGTGATAGCGGTTTTAGCCGGTTTATCTTGTTTTTGTCGAGGAGAACAATAGCCCCGGTCATCTATAAGGAGCTTCAACCCTATGCACACTCGTCAACTCGGTAAAAACGGCCCACAGGTATCCGCCATCGGTCTTGGCTGCATGGGCATGACCGATTTCTACACCACGGGCACTGACACCCAAGAGGCAATCGCCACCTTGCATCGCGCCCTGGAACTGGGCATCAACCTATTGGATACCGCCGACATTTATGGCCCTCACAGCAATGAAGAACTGATCGGCAAGGCGATTCGCGGTAAACGCGACCAGGTATTTCTGGCCAGCAAATTCGGTATCGTCCGCGATCCGCTGAACCCCACCGCCCGCGCGGTCAATGGTCGACCAGAGTACATTCGCGCCTCGATCGACGGCACCTTGAAACGCCTGGGCGTGGAAACGCTGGATCTGTATTACCAGCACCGCATCGATCCCGATGTTGCGATCGAAGAAACCGTGGGTGCCATGGCGCAACTGGTCAAAGACGGCAAGGTGCGCTATCTCGGTTTAAGCGAGGCCTCGGCCAGCACCCTTGAGCGCGCGCACAAGGTTCATCCGATCAGCGCGCTGCAAAGTGAATATTCACTGTGGAGTCGCGATCAGGAAGATAACGGCTGCCTGGCAACCTGCCAGCGTCTGGGCGTTGCCTTTGTGCCTTACAGCCCACTGGGTCGGGGCTTTCTGACCGGCGCACTGAAAAGCCCGGACGACTTCGCCGCTGACGACTACCGTCGCTTCAGCCCGCGCTTTCAAGGTGAGAATTTTGCAAAGAACCTGCTCCTGGTCGAGCAAGTACAAGCCTTGGCTGCCGAAAAGGGCGTGACTGCCGGGCAACTGGCGCTGGCTTGGGTACTGGCGCAAGGCGACTACCTGATTCCGATTCCCGGGACCAAGCAACGCAAATATCTGGAGGAAAACGTCGCTGCATTGGACGTTAAATTGAGCGCTGGCGAGTTGCAGGCCCTGGAAGCCATCTTCCCGGTCAACGCTACCGCGGGGCTGCGCTATCCCGAGGCGGTGATGCAAATGCTCGACAGATAGCAGACGTTTGTTCCTTCGCCCGCTCGGAACCTCCGAGCGGGCAACTTCCCCCTTGCATCCCGCCCTTGTATAACTTTGAAACATAAGTGACCTTTTTCATCGGAGAAAATGTTCAAAATGCGCGACGTGAAATGATCGACAAGAGATATCCGATGAAAACCACACTGCGTCTGGCAGCCCTTTCTGCCCTGTTCATCACCTCATTGGCCCAGGCGGCTGAACTGATCCCGATTGACGTGCACCGCGACGCCAATTGCGGTTGCTGCAAAAAATGGATTGCTCACCTGCAAGCGAATGGCTTCAAGGTCAACGACCACGTCGAAGCCAATATGAGCGAAGTCAAACAGCGCCTCGGTGTCCCTGCGCGACTGGCTTCGTGCCACACCGCCGTGATCAACGGCAAATTCGTCGAGGGCCATGTGCCCGCCGAGCAAGTACTGGCATTGAGCAAACGCGCCGACCTGCTCGGCGTGGCCGCTCCAGGCATGCCCATGGGCTCGCCGGGAATGGAAATGGATGGCATGGGCGATGCCTATCAGGTCATCGGCTTGAGCAAAAACGGTACCGATGAAGTAATCGCCGACTACCCGGCTCATTAATGTTCGCAGGCTACCTCGGGTTGTTCCTCGCGGCGTTCGGCGCCGCCACGTTGCTGCCGTTGCAATCCGAGGCGGTGCTGGTCGGTCTGCTGCTCAGCAGCCAGTATCTAGTCTGGTTATTATTGAGCATCGCCATCGTCGGGAATGTACTCGGCTCGCTGGTGAACTGGTGGCTGGGGCGCGGCGTTGAACGTTTCCGGGACAAGCGCTGGTTTCCGGTCAGCCCTCAATCACTGGAAAAAGCCCAAAAACACTATCAGCGCTACGGTCACTGGTCATTACTGCTGAGCTGGGTGCCGATCATCGGTGACCCACTCACATTAGTCGCCGGGGTCTTGGGCGAGCCGTTCTGGCGTTTTCTGCTGATCGTGTCCCTCGCCAAATCCGCACGCTATCTGGTATTGGCCTGGGCGACCCTGGGCTGGCTGCAGTAAACCCTTGATCCACGGGATTGCCGCTGATTAATGTCGCCATAATCGTGTGGTCACAGCATCGACGGGTTTGCTGTGCCCCCCAATCGCTAACGAGGTAGCGTCCATGACTGTACAGATCGCGGTAATTGATGACTGGCAGAACGTCGCCAGCGGCGTGGTGGACTGGTCCGCCCTCGAGTCCATAGGCGAGGTCAGCTTCCTGCACGACTACCCGGCTGACCGCGCAACACTGCAAGAACGACTGAACGCATTCGAAGTAATCTGCGTCATGCGTGAACGTACCCTCTTCGACGAAGCCCTGCTGCGCGGCTTGCCCAGGCTCAAGCTGCTGGTCACCGGCGGCATGCGCAATGCGGCGATTGATCTCAAGGCTGCGGCAGAGTTGGGCATTCAGGTGTCCGGCACCGAGAGCTACAAACACGCCGCACCTGAACTGACCTGGGCGCTGATCATGGCCCTGACCCGCAATCTGGTGAATGAAGCCAACGCCCTGCGCCGCGGTGATTGGCAGCAAGGCCTGGGCGGCGATCTGCACGGCAAGACCCTGGGCATTCTAGGCCTTGGCAGTATCGGCAAACGCATCGCCCAGTTCGGTCAGGTGTTCGGCATGCGGGTGATCGCCTGGAGCGAGAACCTCACCGCCGAGCGCGCTGCAGAGTCCGGCGTCACCTATGTCAGCAAGCGCGAACTGTTCGAACAGGCTGACGTGCTGTCGATTCATCTGGTGCTCAGCGAACGCAGCCGCGGCCTGGTGGACGCGCAGGCGTTAGGCTGGATGAAGTCGACGGCGCATCTGATTAACACCGCTCGCGGCCCGATCGTCGATGAAACCGCATTGATCGAGGCGCTCCAGCAACAGCGCCTGGCCGGTGCTGCGCTGGATGTGTTCGAGCGCGAGCCTTTGCCGGTGGATCATCCGTTCCGTCAATTGAGTAATGTGCTGGCTACACCCCATGTGGGATATGTCAGTGAACAGAACTATCAAGTGTTCTTTTCGCAGATGATTGAAGATATTCAGGCTTGGACGGGTGGGCAGCCGGTTCGGCTGCTGACCTGATAACGATCCCTACAAAGGGCTGCGTCTCTCCCACCCAATCAGCGCACCATCATGGTGCGCTCGCATTTTCTTCGCGCACCGTCGTCTGGCAATCCCCTCACCTTTTTCGCGCCCGAATCGCAAAAAACATGCCCTTCGTCGTGCGTCTGTAACATGTGCATGGTAGGAAATCGCCCCCATTCAGCACTTTGTCGGACAATTTTGCCAACCTGCCTTTCCCGCTCTAACTTCTGGCCTAGACTCAGTTTCCTGGGCGAAAACCGATCAGCTGACCGAGTAAAAAAAGTCGAAACTTTCTACCCAGGCGAAAGGTCAGGTTAAAGGTAGGGCCGTCATGTTTGGTGCAATCCTTGCAACGGCCAACCCACTCTTTATTGCTTCAGCGTACACGGAGCCATTTGCCCGATTGCGTAGCGCTTATGCGCCTGGTCACAGAAATTGACCAACGATATCTCTGGTGTTTTGCCAAGAACAAATCAATAAAAGGGGAAAGACAGATGATCAGTGCCGCTGTAGATGCCCAAGGAGAACTTTCTCATCAGCAGGTCGGCGAACGAGTGCCCATACCGGCTCTCGCGTCTGGGAACAAAACGGTGTTACCCCCGCCCAGACAGAACCCTAATCGAAAAAAAGTCCTGTTCGTGACATCGGAAATTGCCGATCTGGTGAAGACCGGCGGTTTGGGTGACGTCTCCGCGGCACTGCCCAGAGCCATGGCGCAACTGCATGATGTACGGGTGCTGATCCCCGGTTATCCGCAGGTATTGCACAGTGAAAACCCGATCCATATCATCGGCGAGCTCGGCGGTCACGCGGCACTGCCACCGTGCAAGATCGGCCGTATGGACATGCCCGACGGTCTGGTCATTTATGTATTGATCTGCCCCGAGTTGTACGAGCGCGAGGGTACGCCCTACGGCGCCAACAACGGTCGCGACTGGCCGGACAACCACATCCGCTTCGCCCGTCTGGGGCTGGCCGCCGCCGACATTGCCGCCAATCTGGCGCAGATTCATTGGTGCCCGGATCTGGTGCATGCCCACGACTGGCCAGCGGGTCTGGCACCGGCCTATATGCACTGGCGCGGACAACGCACACCGACCCTGTTCACCATCCACAACCTCGCCTATCAGGGCGTGGTTAGCCTGGCCTGCTGCCCGGAGCTGGGTATTCCGGTACATGCCCTGCAACAGGAGGGCATGGAGTTCTACGGCAAACTGTCTTTCCTCAAGGCCGGCATGGCGTATTCGAGCCATATCACCACGGTCAGCGCGACCTATGCGCAGGAAATCACCACGCCGGTCTTCGGCTGCGGTCTCGATGGCTTTCTGGCCAGCAAGACCCAGCAAGGCCTGCTCAGCGGCATTCCCAATGGCATCGATGAAAGCTGGGAATCGGCCACCGATCCCCATCTGACCTGTCCGTTCAGCATCGGCGACTGGGAGGGTAAAGCGGTCAACGCCGCTCATGTCCGCGACTTGTTTGACCTGGAAGATTCTGAAGGCCCGCTGTTCGCCGTGGTCTCACGCCTGGTGTATCAAAAAGGTCTGGATCTGACCGAAGGCGTGGCCGAATTCATCGTTGCCTCGGGTGGCCAGATTGCGATCATCGGTCGTGGCGAGCCGGAAGAAGAACAAGCCATGCGTGCGCTGGCCCTACGTTTCCCCGGACAGGTCGGAGTGCGTATCGGCTTCAACGAAACGGATGCCCGACGCATGTTCGCTGGCAGCGATTTCCTGCTGATGCCTTCGCGGTACGAGCCCTGCGGCTTGAGCCAGATGTATGCCCAGCGTTACGGCTCGTTGCCAGTGGCACGTAATACCGGCGGCCTGGCCGACACCATCGAAAACGGCGTAACCGGTTTTCTGTTCGATGAGTCCACGGTGCCCAGCTTTCAAGAAGCGCTCGAGCGGGCGTTCAAGATATTCGCCTACCCTGACTTGCTCAACGCCATGCGCTGCCGGGCCATGACGGTGCCCTTCAACTGGTGCAAGGCGGTCGAACCCTACGCCGAACTTTATGAGCAACTGGTGGCTAAAGCGCTGGGTATATCGGGCAAACAGTAAGAGGCCTTCATAGATGCCTTTACGGACTCTGGAAACCTGGCCCCACGGCGCAATCATGCTGGATGCAGAGCACACCCGCTTTGCCTTGTGGGCGCCAGATGCGTTTTATGTGAGTGTCGAAGTGGAAAACCACCCGTCGCAGCCACTGCTGCCTCAAGCCGACGGCTGGTTCGTGATTCAAACCCGCTGCCCCGCCGGCACCCGTTACCGCTACAACATCGATGGTGAACTCGAGGTTCCCGACCCGGCAGCCCGGGCTCAGGCTGGCGATGTCGACTCCCACAGCGTGGTGGTCGACCCGCTCGCCTACCACTGGCAACACAGCACCTGGCAAGGCCGTCCCTGGCATGAAGCGGTGATTTATGAGCTGCATGTCGGCGTGCTGGGTGGCTACAGCGGAGTCGAAAAACACTTGCCGCGTCTTGCAGCGCTGGGCATCACCGCGATCGAACTGATGCCCCTCGCGCAATTTCCCGGAACGCGCAATTGGGGTTATGACGGGGTTTTCCCCTATGCACCGCAAGCCTCCTATGGCTCGCCCGAACAGCTCAAACAACTGATCGACGCCGCCCATGGCTTGGGTATCGCGGTGATTCTCGATGTGGTTTACAACCACTTCGGCCCGGACGGCAACTACCTGCATCGCTACGCCCAAAGCTTCTTTCGCGAAGACAAACACACCCCCTGGGGAGCCGCCATCGACTTCCGCCGCCGCGAAGTGCGCGACTTCTTTATCGACAATGCGTTGATGTGGCTTCTGGAATATCGCTTTGACGGCCTGCGGCTGGACGCCGTGCACGCCATCGATGACCCGGAGTTCCTGCAAGAACTGGCACACCGCGTCCGCCAACAGGTCCCCCCGGATCGACATGTCTGGCTCACCCTGGAAAACGAGTTCAATCAGGCCAGCCTTCTGGAGCAAGGCTACGACGCACAATGGAACGATGACGGCCATAACGCGTTGCACGTGCTGTTGACGGGTGAAACAGACGCCTATTACGCCGACTTCGCCGACCAGCCCACCGAGAAGCTCGCCCGCTGTCTGAGCCAGGGCTTTGTCTATCAGGGTCATACCACGCGCCACGGCACGCCCCGTGGCGAACCCAGCGGGCACTTGCCGCCCAGCGCTTTTGTACTGTTCCTGCAGAACCACGACCAGATCGGCAACCGCGCCTTGGGTGAACGGCTGCACCACTTGGCGCCTGCACAAGCGCTGCATGCGGCCACCGTACTGTTGCTGTTATCGCCGATGATTCCCTTGTTATTCATGGGCGATGAAGGCGCCGTCAGCGAGCCATTTCTGTTTTTTACCAGCCACCACGGTGAATTGGCCAAGGCGGTTCGTGAGGGGCGGCGCAATGAGTTCGCCGCCTTCAATGCCTTTGCCGACCCGCACAAACGCGAGCAGATTCCCGATCCGAACGCACCTGAAACCTTTCAGGCTTGCCAACCGGATCTGGCTCAAGCCAATACCCTGGCGCAGCGCACGACTCAGGCGCTGTATCGGCAATTGCTGGAGATCCGACACCGGGAAATCACTCCCCGCCTGCCCGGCGCCCAGGCCCTCGGTGCCGAGGTTCTGGCCGAAGGTGCGGTCTGCGCTCGCTGGCGTTTGGGTGACGGCAGCCTGCTGCGAATTGACCTGAACCTCAGTGCACAACCGGTGGTCCATTCACCACAAGGCCCGGCATACCCGGATCAGGCACTACAGCTTTTCGAATACCCGCAAGAGGCGTTCAGTCTTCTGCATCAGGGCACACTTGCCCCGTACAGTGCGCTTGTCAGCCTGACAGCGCCACCCATGACTGGAGAGCGCCCGTGAGCGATACGCAACTGGAAATACTCGCCGGCCAAGCGGGCCTGGCGGTCGACTGGGTCGATGCCAACGGCCGAGCGCAAAAAGTGACTCCCGCGGTGCTGCGTGCGGTATTGATCGGGTTGGGTCATCCCGCTTCCACCGCCCAAGAAATCGATGCCAGTCTGCTTGAGCTACAACGCGTCCAACAGAACAAACAGCTGCCACCGCTGTTGACCGCAGACGTCGGCAAAGGACTGGATCTGGCGCACTACTTTGCCCCTGAAACGCCCTGTGAGATTCATCTGGAAGACGGCGCCATCCTCAACCTGAAACTCGACACCGACGCTGTCTTGCCGGGTCTGATTCCGCCCGGCTATCAAAGCGTCAGCATCGCCGGGCAACACTTCACCCTCGCCGTGGCGCCCAGCCATTGCTACAGCGTAGGTGATGCGGTCGACAGCTCGACGCCGCGTGTCTGGGGTCTGAGCGTTCAGCTGTATGCGCTGCGACGTCCCGGTGATGGCGGCTTCGGTGACACCCAGGCGCTGGAGAATCTGGCCCGGGTCGCCGGTGAACGCGGCGCCGATGCCCTGGCGATCAGCCCGTTGCACGCCATGTTCAGCAGCGACACCCAGCGTTACAGCCCCTACTCGCCCTCCAGCCGACTGTTTCTCAACAGCCTGTACGCCTCACCTGGAGAGATTCTCGGTGAACGTGCGTTGCGCACAGCGATTGACGCCACCGGGCTTGCCAAGGAGCTGCATACGCTTGCGCAACAGACACTGATCGACTGGCCCACGGCGGCAGACGCCAAACAGCGCTTGCTGCGCGCGTTGTATGAAGGCTTTTGTCATGGCGAAAACCCCTTGCATGAGGACTTCAGCAGTTTTCGTCACAGCGGTGGCGAAGCGCTGGAAAACCATTGCCGCTTCGAGGCCGTTCAAGCCGAACGTGCAGCCCGCGGCGAAAGCCTCGACTGGCGTGAATGGCCAGAACAATGGCGCGATCCACGCAGCACGGCACTGGCCGAGTTCGCCGAACAAAACGCTGGGCACATCGGTTTCTTCGCCTTCTGCCAATGGTTGATCGCCCGTTGCCTGGAGCGCGCGCAAACGGCAGCGCGCAGCAGCGGCATGGGCATCGGCTTGATCGCCGATCTGGCGGTGGGTGCCGACGGCGGTGGCAGTCAGGCCTGGAGTCGCCAGGACGAGTTGCTCGCGGCGCTGACGGTTGGCGCACCACCGGACATCCTCAACCGCACGGGTCAAGGTTGGGGCATTTCGGCGTTTTCTCCGGAGGGGCTGGTGCGCAACGGTTTTCGCGCGTTCATCGAAATGCTCCGGGCCAACTTCGCTCACGCAGGCGGCTTGCGAATAGACCATGTGATGGGCCTGCAGCGTTTGTGGGTCATTCCTCTCGGCTCTCCACCGAGTGACGGTGCCTACTTGTATTACCCGGTGGACGACCTGCTGCGGCTGCTGACGCTGGAGTCATTCCGGCATAAAGCCATCGTCCTCGGTGAAGACCTCGGCACCGTGCCGGAGGGGCTGCGGGAGAAACTGATCGCCCGCTCGATGCTCGGCATGCGCGTGCTGCTCTTCGAGCAAGATCACGGTGCGGATTTCAAGCCGATCCTCGACTGGCCGGACAACGCCTTGGCCACCACCAGCACCCATGACCTGCCGACGCTCAACGGCTGGTGGCACGGTCGCGATATTGAATGGAATGTGCGCCTTGGGCTGACCGACGCTGGCGCCGAAGCCCATTGGCGAGCCCATCGACAGCGTGAACGTGACGGGTTGCGCCGGGCCTTGAGCCAGGACCCGCAGAACTTTCGCGAAGAGACCCACGAGACCGATCAAGTGCTCGACGCCAGTGTGCGTTTCCTGGGTCACACCCGCGCGCCGCTGGTATTGCTGCCGCTGGAGGATGCCTTGGGTATCGACGAGCAGGCTAACCTGCCCGGCACCACCGACGGCCACCCCAACTGGCGTCGTCGCTTCGCCAGCGACAGCGAAGCACTGCTCGATGACCCGGATGCTGCACGACGCCTGGAAATGCTCGCCTGTGCACGGCAACAAGCCATCGAGCGTGACCAATGAGCGCCACGCACATCCGCCCGCTTCGGGCGACAGTGCGCCTGCAATTTCATAAGGACTTCACCCTGGATGACGCGGTGCCTTTGCTGCCGTACTTCGCCAGCCTGGGCATCAGTCACATTTACGCCTCGCCACTGCTCAGCGCCCGCGCCGGCTCCATGCATGGCTATGATGTGGTCGACCCGACCACGGTCAACCCGGAGCTTGGGGGGGACGCGGCCCTG
>JAPLSD010000403.1 GCA_026398835.1 Pseudomonas sp. | reverse complement strand
GTTGTTCCAGGACATCGCCGCGATTCCCTTGATCGCCATGGTGCCGTTGCTGGCCGGCGGCGATCACACCACCACTGCCGCGCAAGACTTGAATCACGGCCTGCGGGTGCTGGGCAGCATCGCCGTGGTAGTGATCGGCGGGCGCTATCTGCTACGTCCGGTGTTCCGCGTGGTGGCCAAAACCGGTCTGCCGGAGGTCTCCACTGCCACCGCGCTGCTGGTAGTGATCGGCACGGCGTGGCTGATGGATCTGGTGGGGGTGTCCATGGCACTAGGCGCGTTCCTCGCCGGGTTGCTGCTGGCCGACTCGGAATACCGTCACGAACTGGAAGCGCAGATCGAACCGTTCAAAGGATTGCTACTGGGACTGTTTTTTATCAGCGTCGGCATGGGCGCCAATATCGGCCTGCTGTTCAGCGCGCCGGCTGCGGTGCTGGGGCTGACGGTGTTGCTGATCCTGATCAAGCTGCCGCTGCTGTTTGTCGTCGGGCGGCTGGCCGGCGGATTGGGTCGACTGAATGCCATACGCCTGGGCATCGTGCTGGCGGCCGGCGGTGAATTCGCTTTCGTGGTGTTCAAGATCGGCCGCGATCAGGGGCTGTTCGAGCCACGGCTGTACGACCTGCTGGTGCTGACCATCACCCTGTCCATGGCGCTGACGCCACTGTTGTTGCTGTTGTGCGCGCGGCTGGTCAAACCGACCGTGAAACCGGTGACCATGCCGCCGGAATACCGCGAGATCAACACCGATGCGCCACGGGTGGTGATCGCCGGCATGGGTCGTATGGGACAGATCGTCGCGCGGATCCTGAGGGCGCAGAACATCAAGTTCGTGGCGTTGGACACCTCGGTGGAAACCATCGAACTGTCCCGCAGTTTTGGCGGGGTGCCGGTGTTCTATGGCGACCCGATGCGCCCGGAGATTCTGAAGGCTGCCAAAGTCGAACAGGCGGAGTTTTTCGTGATCGCCACCGACGACCCGGACACCAACATCAAGACCGCCGAACTGGTGCGCAAACTCTACCCACACATGAAAATCATCGCCCGCGCGCGCAACCGTCAGCACGTTCACCGGCTGGTGGATGTCGGGGCGCAAGCGGTACGGGAAACCTACTATTCGAGCCTGGAAATGAGCCGGCGCACCCTGGTCGGCCTCGGTCTGAGCCAGACCCAGGCCGATGCCCGCATCAAGCGCTTCACCCACCACGACGAACAGGTGCTCGAGGCCCAGCATGCGGTCTATGACGATGCCGCAAAAGTGATGCAGACTGCCCAGGAAGCCCGGGCCGAGCTGGCTCGGCTGTTCGAGGCGGATCAGCTGGAGGAAGAGTCCAGGGGCTGAGCAAAGGTTCGAGAGTGATGGTGAATGTCAGGGCGTAATAGCGACCTTCAGCACCCCATCGCGCTGATTGGCGAACAACTCATAAGCGGCTTCGATGTCATCGAGTCTGAAGCGATGGGTGACCAAGGGTTTGAGATCGACCTGACCACAGGCGACCACATCCATCAAGCGCCGCATGCGCTCTTTTCCGCCGGGGCACAGCGTGGTGACGATGCTGAGGTCACCCAGCCCTGCGGCGAACGCATCGAGCGGGATATGCAGGTCAGACGAATAGACCCCAAGGCTTGATAACGTGCCGCCGGGGCGCAGTACCCGCAGCGCCGATTCGAAGGTGCCCTGAGTCCCCAGAGCCTCGATGGCCACATCAACGCCACGCCCCTGGGTGATGGCCATGATGCGCTCGACCACATTGCCGTCCTTGAAATCGACAACATGGGTCGCGCCCAACTGGCGAGCGACACCCATTCGTGCGGGCACGGTGTCGATACCGATGATGGTGGTAGCCCCCATCAGACGTGCGCCAGCAATGGCACACAGGCCGATCGGGCCCAGGGCGAACACGGCGACCGTATCGCCAATCTCGACTTTGCCTCTTTGCGCGCCGGAAAAGCCCGTGGACATGATGTCCGGGCACATCAACACCTCTTCATCACTGAGGGCGTCGGGAATCGGGCAGAGGTTGGCGAGCGCGTCCGGCACCAACACGTATTCGGCCTGACAGCCGTCAATCGTATTGCCGAACTTCCAGCCGCCGGCAGCCCGAAAACCGTGGCGAGTACCGGGGCCGTCCTGCGACGAACATCCACAGAGGCAGGCGTAGCTCTGACCGCTCGGCGTAATGGCGCCGGCAATGACCCGTTGCCCTTCGACGAATCCGACAACCTGCGAGCCGAGCTTTTCGATCACCCCAACCGGCTCATGGCCGATGGTCAATCCCTTCTCCACCGGGTACTCGCCGCGCAGGATATGCACATCGGTGCCGCAGATCGTGGTGGTGGTGATGCGCACCAACGCATCCAGCGGGCCGACTTCGGGTATCGGCTTGTCATCCAGCACGATGCGGTTTTTCTCAACGAAGATCGCCGCTTTCATGTTCGCCATAGCACTGACTCCTGCTCTTGAAACCCGGGAAAGGCTTTACCGACCGTCATTTCCCGAGATCGAGTTCATGGATGATTTCGCTAAACCCGTCACTGGGATAGCGGCTGGTGAAACCCAAGTTTCTCGCCAGACAATGCATGCCGTAATTGCTCGCCAGATCGGTCGAGCTCATGGTCTTGAACCCATTGCGCCGCGCGGCTTCAATCAAATGCCCGCCCAGCAAGGTTCCCAGGCCGCGACGTTGCCATTCATCGGCGACCGTTATCGCACATTCGCATTGGCCCGCCCCGGGCGTAGAGGCATAACGGCTGACGCCGATTTCAAGCAACTGCCCATCCCTATGCACCAGCGCGACATATGCCATCCGGTTTTCATAGTCCAGGTCCATCATTCGGTCCATCAGTGGCGCATCCGCCTCACTGAAAGTCCCCAAAAAGCGTAGTCGACGAGATCCGGCAGACAAATGCTTGATGAACTGAAACTCGCGCTCGCGATCCTGCTCCTGAAGCGGGCGAATGAGCACATGAGTGCCGTCATTCAAGGGTTCGATCCAGTG
>JAPLSD010000476.1 GCA_026398835.1 Pseudomonas sp. | reverse complement strand
TTACCTCATCCGCCCGGCCACCCTCTTTCTGGATGACCAGATGAATAAAGTGCAATTTTGCGATGACCGGCGCTGGCAAGACAAAGGGATAGAAATCCGCTTGGCCCATGCTGCGTGACAGTTCATTGAGCATCCCGGCCAATTCGATCCAGGCGTTGACGAACGACAGGAATGCCGCGCCACCAGGATGCTCTGGATCGTAGAGTGTGCTGAGGGGAAATGGCTGGTAGTCGAAATCCATTTCCCGGGCGCTCATGCCAAAGTCCAGCGCGGTGTCGACCGCGTCCATCATATGCAGGTAGTGAGCCCAGGTTTCCGCCCAGTCTTCCCACGGGTGCATGGTGGCGTAAGCGCTGACATAGCTCTGCTGCCAGTCGCCCGGAGCGCCTTGCTGGTAATGCCTTTCCAGCGCCTCGGTGTAGCTGGTGCGCTCATCGCCGAACAGGCTGCGAAACGGTTCCAGCCAATGGCTGTTGGCGATCAGCTGATCCCAGTAGTAATGCCCGACTTCATGCCGAAAATGCCCGAGCAACGTGCGATACGGTTCGTGCATTTGTACACGGACCTGCTCTCGATGGGCATCATCGGCCTCTTTGATATCCAGGGTGATCAGGCCATTGGAGTGGCCAGTGGTCGGAGGCTTGCCTTCGAGGTCTATACCAACGAAATCAAAAGCCACGCCGGCGTCTCCATCCTGGGTTTTCGGAATGATCTGTAAACCCAGGCCGATCAACTGTGCGACGAGGCGACGCTTGGCGATTTCCACTTTGCGCCAGCGCTCGTGATTTTCGGAGATCGAAAGATCGGGAATGGTGTGATTCAGGCGACAGGCAAGGCATAAAGCACTGGGGCTGTGGACTGGCAGCAGCCAGTTGCAGGCTGCCGGGGTATCGAGATTAGCGCAGCGACGGAACAGCCCGGCTTGCGGGTCGGCGTCGAGCTGCCAGGTATCTGCTTGCGGGCCGGACTGAAGCGATGACAGCCGACTCTGCTGCGGCTGATAACCCAGCGCCGCCGAGCAAGCCAGGCATTGGCTGTTGCGAAAGAACAGCGACTGCCCGCAGCGACAATGCCAGACTTTACTGTTACGCGAACCTTCACCCATGAAGGGCGCGGCGATGCGTGAGCTCAGTTGCTCGAAGAAGCGGTACATGGCGATCTCTCCCTGGGGCCTGCCAAGACTAGATCATGTTTAGAACCCGATCGTTCCCATGCTCTGCTACCTTCCGTGGGAGCGGGCTTGCCCGCGAAGACATCACCGCGGCCAGTCAGGCAGACCGAAGTGCCTGCTTCGCGGGCAAGCGAACGTCGCCCGGCCCTTCCCACATAGATTCCCGTCCGCTAGGCGAATCGCATCCTTCCGTACTAAACCGCTATGCCGTGCTTGCTCAGAAACGCCACAAACGTCTCTTCATCCAGCACTTTCAATCCCAGCTCATTGGCTTTGGCCAATTTTGAGCCGGCTCCCGGCCCGGCCACCACGCAATGGGTTTTCGCCGACACCGAGCCTGCCACCTTGGCGCCCAGGCTTTCGAGTTTGTCCTTGGCGATGTCGCGACTCATCAGCTCCAGGGAGCCGGTCAGCACCCAGGTCTGGCCGGCTAGCGGCAAGCCTTCGACGACTTTCTTTTCGCTCTGCCAATGCATACCGAAAACGTGCAGCTGCGCTTCGATTTTCAGTGCGCGCTCGGCATGCTCAGGGTTATCGAAGAACTCACGCACCGCTTTCGCCTGTTTCTCGGCAAGTGCCTGACGCATGTCCAGCCAGTCGGCGTTGATAACACCTTCCAGCGAGCCGAACTTGTCGGCCAGCTTCTGCGCCCCGCCCGGTCCGACCGACGGAATATGCAGCTTGTCGATCAAACCACCCAGGGTCGTGCTGGCAGCGAACTCAGCACCGAGCTCGCCCTGATCCTGGATATCCAGACCACGCGCCAACAACTGTTCGATGACCGTCGTGTTGTGCTCGTCCTCAAAGAAGCGGTGAATCTCGTAGGCAACTTCCAGCCCCACATCCGGCAAGTACGTCAGCACTTCCGGCAATGCCTGCTGAACACGTTCCAGCGACGCCAACGAACGCGCCAGCACCTTGGCCGTCTCTTCGCCGACATCGGGAATGCCCAGTGCATAGATAAAGCGCGCAAGGCTCGGTTTTTTGCTGTCGGCAATGGCGCTGAGCAGATTGTTACTGGACAGCTCGGCGAAGCCTTCAAGGTCGACGATCTGTTCGAAGCTCAAGGTGTAGAGATCCGCCGGTGACGCCACCAGACCTTCATCCACCAATTGCTCGACACTCTTCTCACCCAAACCTTCGATGTCCATGGCGCGGCGTGAGACGAAATGGATGATTGCCTGCTTGAGTTGCGCACCACAGGCCAAGCGGCCGACGCAGCGATAGACCGCGCCTTCGGTGACGGTTTCACGCCCCTTACTGCGCTTGACCAGCTGCGTGCGCTCGACATGCGAACCGCACACCGGGCAGCTCTCGGGAATCTGCACCGGACGGGCGTTTTCCGGGCGACGCTCGGTGACCACTTGCACCACTTGCGGGATCACGTCCCCGGCACGACGAATGATCACCGTGTCGCCGATCATCAGGCCCAGACGCGCCACTTCATCCATGTTGTGCAAGGTGGCGTTGGAGACGGTAACACCCGCGACCTTGACCGGCTTCAAGCGCGCGACCGGCGTCACGGCCCCGGTGCGACCCACCTGAAATTCCACGTCGAGCAGCTCGGTGAGTTCTTCCATCGCAGGGAATTTATGGGCAATCGCCCAACGTGGCTCACGGGCACGGAAGCCGAGTTCGCGCTGCGACGCCAGGCTGTTGACCTTGAACACCACCCCGTCGATTTCATAGGGCAGCGCATTACGGCGCTCACCGATATCCCGGTAGTAGTCCAGGCACTCGTCGATACCTTTGGCAAGTTTCAGCTCACGACTGACGGGCATGCCCCACTGCTTCAACTGCTGCAGATTGCCAATATGGGTATCTGCAATGTCGGCCGATACCTGGCCCAGACCGTAGCAGCAGAACTCCAGCGGACGGCTCGCGGTAATCTTCGAGTCAAGCTGCCGCAGGCTGCCGGCAGCGGCGTTGCGCGGGTTGGCGAAGGTCTTGCCACCGGCTTCCAGTTGCGTGGCATTGAGCCGTTCAAAACCGGCCTTGGACATGTAGACTTCGCCGCGCACTTCCAGCACGGGCGGCCAGCCGCTGCCCTGCAGTTTGAGCGGGATGTT
>JAPLSD010000558.1 GCA_026398835.1 Pseudomonas sp. | reverse complement strand
TTGCCGAAGATCGACATCCACGCCAGGGTGAAACCCAGCGGAATCAGCAACACGCCGAAGACGAATTCACGGATGGTCCGGCCACGGGAAATCCGCGCGATGAACAACCCCACGAACGGCGACCATGCGATCCACCAGGCCCAGTAGAACACCGTCCAGCCGCCCAGCCAGTCGCTGGGTTTGTCGTAGGCGTAGAGATCGAAACTCTTGGTCGGCAGCGCACCGAGGTAGTCGCCGATGTTCTGGATCAGGGTGTTGAGCAGGTGCTGCGTTGGCCCGGCGAACAACACGAACAGCAGCAGCGCACAGGCCAGCAGCATGTTGATGTCGGACATCACCCGCACGCCTTTATCGACGCCGGAGACGGCGACGAGGATCGCCGCGCCCATCATCAGGGTGATCAGGCCAACCTGAATCCACTGGGTGTGGGCGACGCCAAACAGGAAGTCGAGACCGGAGTTGAGGTGCAACACTCCAAAGCCCATGTCCGCGCCAAGTCCGAACACCGTGGCAATGATGCCGAAGCCATCCACTGCGTAGCCGATCGGGCCGTTGATGCGTTTGCCAATCAACGGGTACAGCGCCGAGCGCAAGGCCAGCGGCAGGTTATGCCGATACGCGAAATAGGCCAGCGCCATGCCGACGAAGGCGAACACACCCCAACCGTGCAGGCCCCAGTGCAGAAACAGAATCTGCATGGCTTGGCGCGCAGCGTCCGCAGTGCCGGCTTCGCCTTGGGGCGGCTGCAGCATGTGGGTCAGCGGTTCAGAGACGCAGAAGAAAAACAGTGTGATGCTGATTCCGGCGGCGAACAGCATGCCGGCCCAGGACAGGTAACTGAATTCGGGCTCGTCGTGGTCGGCACCGAGCTTGATCTTGCCGTAGCCGGACAAGGCGGTGACCACCACGAAGACCAGATACAGGGTCATCGCCAACATGTAGTACCAGCCGACCGTATTGGCCGCCCAGTTTTGTGCGGCCAAAAGGCGCATCTGGCCGCTGGGAGAGGTAGACGGTGCACTCATGAAAGGTGCACCTCGAGGGGGTGAAATGGGGCTGAATAAAACGGACTCGGCAAAGGTAAGCCTCCTGTTGTGAGCGGGCAGCGAACCACCGGTTTAACTTGAACGAACGGTCAAGTTAAACATGGATAGGGTGCTAAGGACTAATCGCAAGGCTCAACGGCAGCTTTTGTATGCAAGCTCAAGGAGGGGTACGTGGCGAGGGAGCTTGCTCCCGCTGGCCGGTCCGCGCTCGGGCGAAGCAGTCGTAAAGCCTGCCAACCCGGTATGTCTGACAGAACGTAGTTGCAGGTTTCAGGGCCGCTACGCAGCCCAGCGGGAGCAAGCTCCCTCGCCACAGGGGAACGATCGGTGTCGCTACTTCTGCGTCCCATCATCATGCTGCAGATTGGCCTGGGTCAGGTTGCAGCCTGCCGGCACGCTGCGGGTCAGCCAGACGTTTCCGCCGATGGTCGACCCCTTACCGATGGTGATCCGCCCGAGAATGGTCGCGCCGGCATAGATCACCACGTCGTCTTCGACAATCGGGTGGCGCGGGTGGCCTTTCTGTAATTGGCCGTCTTCATCGGCGGGAAAACGTTTCGCACCCAGGGTCACAGCCTGATAGATGCGCACTCGCTCGCCGATGATCGCGGTCTCGCCGATGACTACACCCGTCCCGTGATCAATAAAGAAGCTGGCGCCGATCTGCGCGCCGGGGTGGATGTCGATGCCCGTTGCCGAGTGGGCGATCTCCGAACTGATCCGCGCCAGCAGCGGTAACCCGGCGCGGTACAAATGA
>JAPLSD010000122.1 GCA_026398835.1 Pseudomonas sp. | reverse complement strand
GCACTGATCCTCATTCCTGCTCTGTCGTACTTCCTGTTGCGCGGGCCCGCGCTGAGCCATCGTACTGCCCCGGATGAGCCGGTGGTGCGCGCCAGCGAGACCGACAACGCCAAAAAAACGGGCATGCGTCATGCCCTCACACTGTCTGAGTAAGCCAACCATGTCTGATTACAAAGCCCCCCTGCGCGACATGCGCTTCGTACTTAATGAAGTCTTTGAGGTGTCCAGGCTTTGGGCCCAACTGCCCGGTTTGTCCGAGGTGATCGATGAAGAGACGGCCGCCGCGATTCTTGAAGAGGCCGGCAAGATCAGTGCCGCCGTAGTCGCTCCGCTGAACCGCAGCAGCGACGAGCAAGGCTGCACATGGAGCAACGGAACGGTCACAGCCCCGGAAGGTTTTGTCGCGGCGTACCAAGCGTTCGCCGAAGGCGGTTGGGTGGGTGTAGGCGGCGACCCACAGTTCGGTGGCATGGGCATGCCCAAGGCCATTTCGGCCCAGGTCGAGGAGATGGTCAATTCAGCCAGTCTGTCTTTCGGCCTGTACCCGATGCTGACCGCCGGTGCGTGCCTGTCGATCAATGCCCATGCCAGCCAGGCGCTCAAGGAACGTTATTTGCCGAACCTGTACGCCGGTGTCTGGACTGGCTCAATGTGCTTGACCGAGGCTCATGCCGGCACCGACCTGGGCCTGATTCGCACCAGAGCCGAGCCTGCGGCTGACGGTAGTTACACGATAAGCGGCAGCAAGATTTTCATCACCGGCGGCGAGCACGACCTGACCGAAAACATCATTCACCTGGTGCTGGCCAGACTGCCGGATGCGCCAGCCGGCCCCAAGGGCATTTCACTGTTTCTGGTACCCAAGGTGCTGGTCAATGCCGACGGGTCCCTAGGCGAAAACAACTCGCTGTCCTGCGGTTCCATTGAGCACAAGATGGGCATCAAGGCGTCCGCCACCTGCGTGATGAACTTTGACCAGGCTTCTGGCTGGATCATCGACGCGCCGAATAAGGGGCTGGCGGCGATGTTTACCATGATGAACTACGAACGTCTGGGTGTAGGAGTCCAAGGCCTGTCGCTGGGTGAGCGTTCGTACCAGAACGCTGTCGAATATGCTCGCGAACGCACCCAGAGCCGCGCACCGACCGGTCCGCAGGCCACCGACAAAACAGCCGATCCGATCATCGTGCATCCGGATGTACGGCGCATGCTGTTGACCATGAAGGCATTGAACGAGGGCGGACGTGC
>JAPLSD010000336.1 GCA_026398835.1 Pseudomonas sp. | reverse complement strand
GATCGGGAAAGAGGGCTAAGGGTAGCAAACAGTCCTACAGACTGATCAGCTGTTTAAACGTTCGGCGACGCCGACGCAGATGGCTATGATCAGTTTGAGTTCTTTTTGCACGGTGCTCAGGGACACGCTGAGCTGCTCGGAGATTTCCAGGTAGCTGTGCCCATGCAAGCGGCTGAGAATGAAAATCTGCTGTTGGCGGGGGCTGAGTTGGCTCAGGCTGATGTTCAAGCGTTCGAGCAACTGTTCGGCATGGGCGGCATCTTCGGCACTGCTCAGGGGCGCGGCGACACTCTGAACCACGTCCAGCGGGACGTCTTCGAGCATAGTCCGGGCCTGGATGCGCCGGGAACGCAGATGATCCAGAGCCAGGTTGCGTGCGGTCTGAAAAACGAAGGGTTCCAGGTGATCGATGGCCCGCTCGCTCAAGGCGCGGGTCACGCGCAGGTAGGTTTCCTGCAAAAGGTCCTCGGCGGTGCTGTGGTTGTTGACCATCCGCTCCAGCGTGCGCAGCAGAGAGACTCGCTGAGCGAGGAAGACGTGGTTGAAGCGCGATTGACTCACAGTAGGACCTGATCCATTTTTCAGCGAATGATAATGCTTATCATCTACATAAATGGTCAAGTACTACTTTGTGAGGGAATTACTGACGGCTCTGCAGGTAGGCCTCGTAATCGGGAATCCGGTACGTGTGCGGCTTATCCATCAGCGGACTGCTGAGCAGGTAGTCGGCGCTGCATTCATTGCAGGCCACCGGGATGTTCCAGACCGCCGCGACCCGCAGCAACGCCTTGATGTCCGGGTCGTGGGGCTGTGGCTCGAAGGGGTCCCAGAAAAATACCAGCATGTCCACCCGTTGCTCGGCGATTCGCGCGCCGAGCTGCTGATCGCCACCCAGCGGGCCGCTGATCATACTTTCCACGGGCAGCTCCAGACGTTTACTCAGCAGCAGGCCGGTGGTGCCGGTCGCGACCAGTTCGTGCTGGGCGAGCTTGTCTTTTTGCCGTTCGGCCCAGTCGAGCAGGAACACCTTGCAGTGGTCATGGGCGACCAGGGCGATACGCTTGCGCGTCGCCATGGTTTTCTGGGTAAAGCTGATACCGATCATCGGTTGCTGTTCCACAGGGGATCCGCCTTATTCTGCGTTGCGCACTTATTCGGCGTTACAAAGCGCCAGGCAGTTATCAAGCATGCGGTTGGAGAAACCCCACTCGTTGTCGTACCAGGCCAGCACCTTGAGCAGCTTGCCACTGACCTTGGTGTGGTTGGCATCGAAGATCGACGACAGCGGGTTGTGGTTGAAGTCGCTGGAGACCAGCGGCAGGGTGTTGTAGCCGAGAATCTTCGAATGCTGGCTGGCTTCTTTGAGCAGCGCATTGACCTCATCGGCCGTCGCTTCGCGCTTGAGGTGCACGGTCAGGTCCACCAGCGACACGTTGATCACCGGTACGCGCACCGACATGCCGGTGAGTTTGCCCGCCAGTTCCGGCAACACCAGGCCCACCGCTTCAGCGGCGCCGGTTTTGCTCGGGATCATGTTCTGGGTGGCCGAACGCGCACGGTAAGGGTCGACGTGGTAGACATCGGTAAGGTGCTGGTCATTGGTGTAAGCGTGGATGGTGGTCATCAAACCGCTTTCGATGCCCAGCTCGCGGTGCAGCACCTGGGCCACGGGGGCCAGGCAGTTGGTGGTGCACGACGCGTTGGAAATGATCTGGTGCGACTGGCGCAAAATGTCGTGGTTGACCCCGTAGACGACGGTGGCGTCGGCGCCTTTGGCCGGTGCCGAGATAATCACTTTACGTGCGCCGGCAGTAATATGAGCGGCGGCTTTGGCACGGTCGGTGAACAGACCGGTGCATTCGAAGACCACGTCGATCTTCTCGGCAGCCCATGGCAGCTCGGCCGGGTTGCGGATGGCGCTGACCGCGATACGGTCACCGTTGACGGTCAGGCTTTCCTGATCGTGCTGCACGTCGGCATCAAAAGTGCCGTGGACGGTGTCGTACTTGAGCAGGTGCGCGTTCATCGCGCTGTCCCCCAGATCGTTGATGGCGACGATCTGCAGATCCTGACGGTAACCTTGGGTATAGAGTGCTCGCAGGACGTTACGGCCAATACGGCCAAAGCCATTGATTGCAATTCTTAGAGTCATTTGAAAAGCGCCCATCGTGGTTTTGTTGTTGGAATTACAAGATTATTCGCAAAAAAATAGAAAACAAGCCTTTTTAGTGGCAATATTTTGTTTTATCTACAACGAGTGACCTGAATCAACTGGTCCAGATGATTGAAAACTACGTCTGCAATGCCAAGCGCAGACCCCCTTCAATCAGCATAGACAATCAGGTCGCCACATCCGTTAGCCTGGAGTTCTAAACATGCATCCCCGCGTCCTTGAGGTCACCGAACGGCTTATTGCCCGCAGTCGCGCTACTCGCGAGGCTTACCTTGCATTGATCCGCAGTGCCGCCAGCGATGGCCCGCAACGCGCCAGGCTGCAATGTGCCAACTTCGCCCACGGCGTGGCCGGTTGCGGCACTGAAGACAAAAACACTCTGCGGATGATGAATGCCGCCAACGTGGCAATCGTTTCGTCATATAACGACATGCTCTCGGCGCATCAGCCGTACGAGCACTACCCGGAACAAATCAAACACGCACTGCGCGAGATCGGTTCGGTCGGCCAGTTCGCCGGTGGCGTGCCGGCCATGTGTGACGGCGTGACCCAGGGCGAGCCGGGCATGGAGCTGGGCATTGCCAGCCGCGAAGTGATCGCGATGTCGACTGCCGTGGCGCTGTCCCACAACATGTTCGACGCAGCAATCATGCTCGGCATCTGCGACAAGATCGTTCCCGGCCTGATGATGGGCGCACTGCGCTTCGGTCACTTGCCGACGATTTTTGTTCCGGGCGGGCCGATGGTCTCGGGGATTTCCAACAAGGAAAAAGCCGACGTCCGCCAGCGTTACGCCGAAGGCAAGTGCAGCCGCGAAGAGCTGCTGGAATCGGAGATGAAGTCCTATCACAGCCCCGGCACCTGCACCTTCTACGGCACCGCCAACACCAACCAGTTGCTGATGGAAGTCATGGGCCTGCACTTGCCGGGTGCATCCTTCGTCAACCCGAACACCCCGCTGCGCGATGCCTTGACCCGCGAAGCCGCGCACCAGATCACTCGACTGACCAAACAAAGCGGCAACTTCATACCGCTGGGCGAGATCGTCGACGAGCGTTCGCTGGTCAACTCCATCGTTGCCCTGCACGCCACCGGCGGCTCGACCAACCACACCCTGCACATGCCAGCCATTGCCATGGCTGCGGGCATTCAACTGACCTGGCAGGACATGGCCGACCTCTCCGAGGTGGTGCCAACCCTGTCCCACGTCTACCCGAACGGCAAAGCTGACATTAACCACTTCCAGGCGGCGGGCGGGATGTCGTTCCTGATCCGTGAACTGCTGGAAGCCGGTCTGCTTCACGAAAACGTCAACACCGTGGCAGGTGTTGGCCTGAGCCGCTACACCCAAGAGCCGTTCCTGGTGAACGGTGAGTTGGTGTGGCGTGAAGGTCCGATCGAGAGTCTCGATGAAAATATCCTGCGTCCGGTTGCCCGTGCGTTCTCGCCAGAGGGCGGTCTGCGGGTGATGGAAGGCAACCTCGGTCGCGGCGTGATGAAGGTCTCGGCGGTCGCGCCTGAGCATCAGATCGTCGAAGCACCGGCGGTAGTGTTCCAGGATCAGCAAGACTTGGCCGATGCGTTCAAGGCTGGCCTGCTGGAGAAGGATTTTGTCGCCGTAATGCGCTTCCAGGGCCCGCGCTCCAATGGCATGCCGGAATTGCACAAAATGACCCCGTTCCTCGGCGTGCTGCAAGACCGTGGCTTCAAGGTCGCGCTGGTCACCGACGGGCGCATGTCCGGCGCTTCCGGGAAAATTCCGGCGGCGATCCACGTCAGCCCCGAAGCCTTTGTCGGCGGTGCGCTGGCGCGAGTGCTCGACGGCGACATCATCCGTGTCGATGGCGTCAAAGGTACCTTGCAGCTTATGGTGGACGCCGATGAATTCGCGGCGCGCGAGCCGGCCAAGGGGTTGCTGGACAACGGCATTGGCTGCGGTCGTGAATTGTTTGGTTTCATGCGCATGGCCTTCAGCTCGGCAGAGCAGGGCGCCAGCGCCTTTACCTCTGCTCTGGAGACCCTTAAGTGAAGCTAGCGCTGGTCGGTGACATTGGCGGAACCAATGCGCGTTTTGCGTTGTGGAAAGACCAGCGACTGGAGTCGATCCAGGTGCTGGCGACGGCAGACCATGCCAGCCCCGAAGAGGCCATTGGCGTCTATCTGAGCGGGCTGGGCTTGCCCCTTGGATCGATCGGATCGGTATGCCTGTCGGTGGCCGGTCCCGTGGGTGGTGACGAATTCCGGTTTACCAACAATCACTGGCGGCTGAGTCGTAAAGCCTTCTGCCAGACCTTGCAGGTCGATCAATTGCTGTTGGTCAACGATTTCTCGGCCATGGCACTGGGCATGACGCGCTTGCAGCCGGATGAGTTTCGCGTGGTCTGTGAAGGTACTGCCGAGCCGTTGCGCCCGGCGGTAGTGATCGGTCCCG
>JAPLSD010000662.1 GCA_026398835.1 Pseudomonas sp. | reverse complement strand
TTGCATGGCGGAAATCCGTCGTCTGGGTTTCGACTCGCTGGTGCGTGAAGTCAGCCAGGATCGTCCGTTTCTCGGTATCTGCGTCGGCATGCAAGCCTTGCTCGACCACAGTGAAGAGAACGATGGCGTCGACTGCATCGGTCTGTTCCCAGGCCAGGTGAAGTTTTTCGGCAAAGGTCTTCACGAAGATGGCGAACACCTGAAGGTCCCGCATATGGGGTGGAATGAAGTGCGGCAGGCGGTGGATCACCCTCTGTGGCACAACGTTCCAGACCTGGCGCGGTTCTACTTTGTGCACAGTTACTACATCGCTGCCGGCAATCCGCGGCAGGTGGTGGGTGGCGGTCACTACGGTGTCGACTTCGCTGCAGCGCTGGCTGATGGCTCGCGTTTCGCGGTGCAGTTCCACCCGGAGAAGAGCCATACCCATGGCCTGCAATTGCTGCAGAACTTCGCCGCCTGGGACGGTCGCTGGTAATGGCCAGGAAAAAACCGCCGATTCTCACGCTCACGCCTGAGCAGGAGAGCGAAGCCAACAGCAAGATCAAGCGCTTCATGGAAGATCGCTTCGAGCTCGACCTGGGCTCGTTCGAGGCGGCTGAAATTCTTGATCTGTTTACCCGCGAAATTGCTCCGCACTATTACAACAGGGCGATTTTCGATGTGCAGACGCACCTCAAAGAGAGGTTCGAAAGCATCGAAAGCGACCTGTGGGCGCTCGAGAAAAACTGATTTTCGAGTGAAGCTGAAAAATCGAATTTGAAGGTTTGCCAGATGCTGATTATTCCCGCTATCGATCTTAAAGACGGTGCCTGTGTACGTCTGCGCCAGGGCCGCATGGAAGATTCCACAGTGTTCTCCGATGACCCGGTGAGCATGGCTGCCAAGTGGGTGGAGGGTGGTTGCCGCCGTCTGCATCTGGTCGATTTGAACGGTGCCTTCGAAGGCCAGCCGGTCAACGGCGAAGTGGTCACCGCGATTGCCAAGCGCTACCCGAATCTGCCGATCCAGATTGGCGGCGGTATCCGCTCGCTTGAAACCATCGAGCACTACGTCAAGGCTGGCGTCAGTTATGTGATCATCGGCACCAAAGCAGTCAAGGATCCGGCCTTCGTTGCCGAAGCCTGCCGCGCGTTTCCGGGCAAGGTGATTGTCGGCCTGGACGCCAAAGACGGTTTTGTCGCCACCGACGGCTGGGCTGAAATCAGCACCGTGCAGGTGATCGACCTGGCCAAGCGTTTCGAAGCCGACGGCGTGTCTGCCATCGTTTATACCGATATCGCCAAAGACGGCATGATGCAGGGCTGCAACGTGTCGTACACCGCAGCGCTGGCCGCGGCGACGCGGATCCCGGTAATTGCCTCCGGTGGCATCCACAACCTGGGTGACATCAAGTCGCTGCTCGACGCCAAGGCGCCGGGGATCATCGGCGCCATCACCGGCCGGGCGATTTACGAAGGCACTCTCGATGTCGCTGAAGCGCAAGCTTTCTGCGATTCGTACAAAGGCTGAGGACTCACCATGGCGCTGGCCAAACGCATCATCCCTTGCCTGGACGTCGACAACGGCCGTGTGGTCAAGGGCGTCAAGTTTGAGAACATCCGTGACGCCGGCGACCCGGTGGAAATCGCCCGTCGTTACGACGAGCAGGGCGCGGACGAAATTACTTTTCTCGACATCACCGCCAGCGTCGATGGCCGCGATACAACGCTGCATACCGTCGAGCGCATGGCTAGCCAGGTGTTTATCCCGCTGACTGTGGGCGGCGGTGTGCGCACTGTGCAGGACATTCGCAATCTGCTCAATGCCGGCGCGGACAAGGTCTCGATCAACACCGCAGCGGTGTTCAATCCTGAGTTTGTGGGCGAGGCGGCGCAGCATTTCGGCTCGCAATGCATCGTCGTCGCTATCGACGCGAAGAAGGTGTCGGGGCCGGGTGAAACCCCGCGTTGGGAAATCTTCACCCACGGCGGTCGCAAGCCGACAGGCCTGGACGCGGTGGAGTGGGCGAAGAAGATGGAAGGCCTGGGGGCCGGAGAGATCCTGCTGACCAGCATGGATCAGGACGGCATGAAAAACGGTTTCGATCTGGGCGTCACTCGCGCCATCAGCGATGCGTTGGGGATTCCGGTGATCGCATCCGGCGGTGTTGGCAATCTCCAGCATCTGGCTGACGGCATTCTGGAAGGCCACGCCAGTGCGGTATTGGCGGCGAGTATCTTCCACTTTGGCGAATACACCGTGCCCGAAGCCAAGGCCTACATGGCGCAGCGCGGCATCGTGGTTCGATAGTCGTTCCAGATAAAGGCCACTGGACAGCATGGCGGGCTCACGGCACTCTTGGGCACGCCATGGATTTGGGTCGCCCGTCATGTTCAAACGTCTTCTCCTTGTACTCGCCAGCGCTTCGATATTGCTCACTGGCGCCGCTCACGCAGCAGACAACGCCGATACCTCCCTGGTGTTGCTGACGGAAAACTTCCCGCCATACAACATGGCGAAAAACGGCAAAAACTTTGCTCAAGACGAAAATATCAACGGTATCGCCGTGGATATCGTCCGTGAAATGTTCAAGCGTGCCGAAATCAA
>JAPLSD010000016.1 GCA_026398835.1 Pseudomonas sp. | reverse complement strand
CCCCGCAGCGCGGTGAAAATCTCTTCGCGGGAAAGAATCCGCCCGGCATTGGCCACCAACAGCCACAGCAAATCGAACTCGGCACTGGTCAGCTCGATACCGCTCTCATTCAGCCAGGCTTCGCGTAACGCGTTATCCACCACCAGTGGGCCGAACTGCAGACGCCTTTCAGGGGTCACTGCTTGCGGCGGCTCACTGCGCCGCAGCAACGCCTGGATCCGCGCCAGCAACAAGCGCGGGCGCACCGGTTTACACACGTAATCATCGGCCCCCATGTCCAGGCCCAGGACCTGGTCCATGTCGTCGGTGCGCGCGGTCAGCATTAGAATCGGCCCGTCATAACGATCGCGCACCTTGCGGCAGATGCTCAGACCGTCTTCGCCGGGGAGCATCAGGTCGAGGATCACCAGATCCGGTTGCTCGGCAATGATCCGCGCCGCTGCCAGGGCACCGTTACCCTCGATAGCGACCCGCAGACCGTTGCTCTCCAGGTACTCGCGGGTCAACTCGGCCAGACGCTGGTCATCCTCGACAATCAATACCTGCCAGGCTTCTTGCTCCACGGGTGACCTCTTCTTGCCAAAACCACAATTCAGGAAGGATCCACCCGTCTTTTTGTAATGATTAGGATGGATAAGACAGCATATAGAAGGACGATTGTAGCAATGGCTCCCCTTGAGAACACAAGCAGGCAAATGCGCTCGGTGACAGCGTTTTTTTGTGATAGGGTTCGCGCCCGCAAAAATCCACCCAAGGCTGTTTTCGGCGGCTTGATTCAGTGACAAACGGTCTATTGCGGTACGGTCGCGGCCTACACGACGTTTGGCGGTTTCATACACAATTTACGCACAGCTTTATCCACAGGTAGCACGTTGCAATCGCCCCCCAAAACGCATTATCTTGTAGCCCGGCGGCAAAAAAACCCTACATGTAGGGTTTTGCGCAAAAAACCAAACACAAATCAGACAAGAAACTCAAGCGCTTTTCTTGCTTCTGTTTGGTTGAACTAAACACTTTTTCAGAAGCCCAAACCGCGCCTGCGGATGGCTACTGTTTTCCGGCCTCTGGCGGCGAAAACGGTACGGGTGTTGCAGTATGAATACTGTCACCCGTCAAGAATTCGGCTTTCAGCCCTGCGGCTGAAAACCAAAGACTTCGGCATGGAAGCGACGCCCGAAAGAGCTCCTTCCTACTGTCCTGAAGTTGTTATGCCCGGCGCTTGCCGGTTGTAGTGCTTCAGGACGGAACGGTGGGCACCGTGATGGTGCCCAAACAAACATAGAGAACGTGGAGACACCCATGCAAACCGACACAACTCGCGAGAACCCGCAGGGCACCGTGCCGCAGGCCGCTGATTCGAATCTGGATCTGTCCGCCACCGCGCCGGGCCAACTGCGCGTGATCAAGCGTAACGGCACTGTCGTTCCTTACACCGATGACAAAATTACCGTCGCCATCACCAAAGCGTTCCTCGCAGTTGAAGGCGGCACCGCTGCCGCCTCGTCGCGAATCCACGACACCGTTGCCCGCCTGACCGAACAAGTCTCCGCGACCTTCAAGCGTCGCATGCCATCGGGCGGCACTATCCATATCGAAGAAATCCAGGACCAGGTAGAACTGGCCCTGATGCGTGCCGGCGAACAGAAAGTCGCTCGCGACTACGTGATCTACCGTGACGCCCGCTCCAAAGAACGCGCCGTTCGCACCACCAGCGAGGAGCCGGTACAAGCTCACCCATCGATCCGCATCGCCCTTGCCGATGGCAGCCTGGCGCCGCTCGACATGGGTCGTCTGAACACCATCGTGACCGAGGCCTGCGAAGGTCTGGCAGAAGTCGACGGTGACCTGATCCAGCGCGAAACCCTGAAAAACCTCTACGACGGCGTGGCGCTCAAAGACGTCAACACCGCGCTGGTGATGACTGCCCGTACTCTGGTTGAGCGTGAGCCGAACTACTCTTTCGTGACCGCTCGTCTGCTGATGGACACCCTGCGTGCCGAAGGCCTGAGCTTCCTCGAAGTCGCCGACAGCGCCACTCACCACGAAATGGTCGACCTGTACGCCAAGGCCTTGCCTTCGTACATCGCCAAGGGCATCCAGTTCGAATTGCTGAACCCGGTTCTGGCCACCTTCGACCTGGAAAAACTCGGCAAGGCGATCAACCACGAGCGTGATCAGCAGTTCACCTACCTGGGCTTGCAGACCCTGTACGACCGTTACTTCATCCACAAGGATGGTATCCGTTTCGAACTGCCACAGATTTTCTTCATGCGCGTGGCCATGGGCCTGGCGATCGAAGAGAAGAACAAAGAAGACCGTGCCATCGAGTTCTACAACCTGTTGTCGTCCTTCGACTACATGTCCTCGACCCCGACCCTGTTCAACGCCGGTACCCTGCGTCCACAGCTGTCGAGCTGCTACCTGACCACCGTGCCGGATGACTTGTCGGGCATCTACCACGCGATCCACGACAACGCCATGCTGTCGAAATTCGCTGGCGGTCTGGGCAACGACTGGACGCCGGTTCGCGCGCTGGGCTCTTACATCAAGGGCACCAACGGCAAATCCCAAGGCGTCGTACCGTTCCTGAAAGTGGTGAACGACACCGCCGTAGCAGTCAACCAGGGCGGCAAGCGCAAAGGCGCTGTCTGTGCCTACCTGGAAACCTGGCACATGGACATCGAGGAGTTCATCGAACTCCGCAAGAACACCGGTGATGATCGTCGTCGTACCCACGACATGAACACTGCCAACTGGATCCCTGACCTGTTCATGAAGCGCGTCTTCGATGACGGCCCGTGGACCCTGTTCTCGCCGTCCGAAGTACCAGATCTGCACGACCTGACCGGCAAGGCCTTCGAAGAGCGTTACGAGTACTACGAAGCCCTGTCCCAGTACCCGGGCAAGATCAAACTGTTCAAGACCATCCAGGCCAAAGACCTGTGGCGCAAAATGCTTTCCATGCTCTTCGAAACCGGCCACCCATGGCTGACGTTCAAAGACCCATGCAACCTGCGTAGCCCACAGCAGCACGTTGGCGTGGTTCACAGCTCGAACCTGTGCACCGAGATCACCTTGAACACCAACAAGGACGAGATCGCTGTTTGCAACCTGGGTTCGATCAACCTGCCGAACCACATCACCAACGGCAAGCTCGACACCGTGAAGCTTGCACGCACCGTGAACACTGCCGTGCGGATGCTCGATAACGTGATCGACATCAACTACTACTCGGTGCCACAAGCGAAGAACTCCAACTTCAAGCACCGTCCGGTCGGTCTGGGCATCATGGGCTTCCAGGACGCTCTGTACCTGCAGCACATCCCGTACGGTTCCGACGCGGCCGTCGAGTTCGCCGACAAGTCGATGGAAGCGGTCAGCTACTACGCGATCCAGGCTTCCTGCGACCTGGCCGATGAGCGCGGCGCTTACGAGACGTTCCAGGGTTCGCTGTGGTCCAAAGGCATCCTGCCGCTGGATTCGCAACAGATCCTGATCGAACAACGTGGCCAGAAGTACATCGATGTCGACCTGAACGAATCCCTCGACTGGGCGCCGGTCCGTGCCCGCGTGCAGAAAGGTATTCGTAACTCCAACATCATGGCCATCGCACCGACCGCCACCATCGCCAACATCACTGGCGTATCGCAGTCGATCGAACCGACCTACCAGAACCTGTATGTGAAATCGAACCTCTCGGGCGAATTCACCGTGATCAACCCGTACCTGGTTCGCGACCTGAAAGCCCGCGGTCTGTGGGACTCGGTCATGATCAACGACCTGAAGTACTACGACGGTTCCGTGCAACAGATCGAACGCATCCCGCAAGAACTCAAAGAGCTCTACGCGACGGCCTTCGAAGTGGACACCAAGTGGATCGTCGACGCCGCCAGCCGCCGTCAGAAGTGGATCGACCAGGCTCAGTCGCTGAACCTGTACATCGCCGGCGCATCGGGCAAAAAACTCGACGTGACCTACCGCATGGCTTGGTACCGTGGTCTGAAAACCACTTACTACCTCCGTGCCCTGGCCGCGACCAGCACCGAGAAGTCGACCATCAGCACCAGCAAGCTGAACGCTGT
>JAPLSD010000752.1 GCA_026398835.1 Pseudomonas sp. | reverse complement strand
TTTCGCCCTGAACACCTGTGCGTATACCACGGAGATTTTTGCCGGGGCGATCCGCAGCATGGCCCACGGTGAAGTCGAAGCCGCAAAAGCCTATGGCCTGACCGGCTGGAAGCTGTATGCCTACGTGATCATGCCCTCGGCCCTGCGTCGCTCGTTGCCGTACTACAGCAACGAAGTGATCCTGATGCTGCACTCGACCACCGTGGCCTTTACCGCGACCATCCCGGATATTTTGAAAGTCGCTCGCGACGCCAACTCGGCGACCTTTTTGACCTTTCAATCGTTCGGCATTACTGCACTGATCTACTTGAGCGTCACCTTTGCGCTGGTCGGTTTGTTCCGCCTTGCCGAACGCCGATGGCTGGCCTTTCTTGGCCATGCTCACTAGGATTTCTGCATGCGCTCCTGATTGCCCATGTCGACGCTCGCGAAGCTTGCGCAGCGGCTACCTATTTTCGTTTTGAGGATGCTTGCACCCATGTACAAACTGACCATTGAAGATCTGCATAAAAGTTACGGCAGCCACCAGGTACTCAAGGGCGTCTCTCTGAAGGCTAAAACCGGTGATGTGATCAGCCTGATCGGCGCCAGCGGTTCGGGCAAGAGCACCTTTCTGCGCTGCATCAACTTTCTCGAAACCCCCAACAGCGGGGCGATGAGCCTGGACGACCAGCCGATTCGCATGGTCAACGATCGGCATGGTATGCACGTGGCCGACGATGCTGAACTGCAACGAATCCGCACCCGTCTGGCGATGGTGTTCCAGCACTTCAACCTGTGGAGCCACATGACGGTGCTGGAAAACATCACCATGGCCCCGCGTCGGGTGCTGGGTGTCAGCAAGAAAGATGCTGAGGATCGGGCTCGACGCTATCTGGACAAAGTCGGTCTGCCGGCCCGGGTCGCTGATCAATATCCGGCGTTCCTCTCTGGCGGTCAGCAACAGCGTGTGGCGATTGCCCGGGCCTTGTCCATGGAACCGGAAGTCATGCTGTTCGACGAACCGACCTCGGCCCTCGACCCGGAACTGGTGGGCGAAGTGCTCAAGGTGATTCAGGGGCTTGCCGAAGAAGGTCGCACCATGATCATGGTCACCCACGAAATGAGCTTCGCTCGCAAAGTGTCCAACCAGGTGCTGTTTCTGCATCAAGGACTGGTCGAAGAGCAGGGTGCACCCGAGGACGTGCTGGGCAATCCCCAGAGCGAGCGGCTGCGTCAGTTCCTCAGTGGCAACCTGAAGTAAGTCCCATCATCAGTATGGAGCCCGGCGAAGGTGGCGTTCTTTTTCGCCGGTGCTTACGTACATTCATGCAGCCAGTCAATCAATACCTGGACGCGCTTTGGCACGGGATTGCGCTGAGGGTGGACGAGGAAATAATCGTAGGGCCCGGGCTGGGTAAAACCGCCAAAGGGCAGGATCAACTCACCTTGATCTATTCGTCGTTGCACCAGGCGCTGGCGACCGATTGCTATACCGACATTATTGATTGCCGCGGTAACGCATAAGTCGGAACGATCAAAGGTCAGGTTTTTATCCGGCAGCCACGCTTGCATGCCTTGATGCTCGGCCCACAGCTGCCACTCGGCATCGTAAACGGCGTTTTCCCAGGCCAGAGCGTCGTGCAGAAGGGTGCAGGTGCTCAGGTTTTCGGGGTTCTCCAGCAAACCATGTCGATGAGCGTATTGCGGGCTGCAAACGGGGGCGATGGTTTCGCTCATCAGTTTATGGCTGACCAGGCCGGGGAACTCACCGTTGGCATACAGCAGGGCCAGGTCGATATTCTGGGTGCGGAAGTCGATGCTGTCGTTTCCGACGCGGATATCCAATGAGATTTGAGGGTAGCGTTCGTGAAATTCGGCCAGGCGTGGCACCAGCCAGCATTGAGCGGCTGAGGGACGAGAGTACAGTGCGACTGAACCGGATATTTCCGAGTTGGGAGAGGGTTGCAGCGCCTCCGTCAACTCCTCCATGGCGCCTTGCAGAATCATGAACACGCGTTCGCCTTCGACCGTCAGCCGGACTTGCCGTGTCAGGCGTTCGAACAGGCGCAGCGACAGCGCTCGCTCAAGTCTGCCAATGCGATGGCTCACGGCACTCGGTGTCAAGCACAGCTCTTGTGCGGCCAGGGAGAAGCTCAGGTGTCGAGCCGCCACCAGAAAGGTATGCAGGTTGGCAAACTGCGTGCTATTGATTTGGGCCCCAGGTCGGGGGGGAAGGTTCAGCATCAATAGGGTACTCCGCTGGCGAATATCGATGGATCCATGCCCCTGTATTGAGCACGGGCACGGACCGACGATCAAGGTTTATTGCTGTGCCAGAAGCTCCCGTCCTTTAGTCAGGTAGGCGTCCATTTCTTCGTTAGGCACCATGCTGCCTCCCGTGCCCCACACCAGATGGGTGGCGTTGGCCAGGCGAGAATCGGTCAGGTTCAGACGCTCTCGATAACCCTGCTGCTCCTGCAGAACCCTGATCAGGCCAGGAACGCCTGCCAGCGCGGAGGGTTCCAGTTTAACGCCTTCGGTCGCTTCCATCAGGGCCAGCAGGCGGTACATCTCCTCATCGCTGATGGTGTAGTAACCGTCGAGCAAGCGTTGCATTGAACGACCAACGAAACCGGATGGTCGACCCACCGCCAAGCCATCGGCTGCGGTGCTGTTGTCGATGCCGAAGTCATAGACCGAGACCGCATCATGCAGACCGGTATACACCCCCAGCAGCATGCAGGGTGAGTGAGTCGGTTCGGCGAAGATGCAATGCACCGCGTCACCAAAAATGTGCTTTAGACCAAAGGCAACGCCGCCAGGGCCACCGCCTACGCCGCACGGCAGG
>JAPLSD010000173.1 GCA_026398835.1 Pseudomonas sp. | reverse complement strand
TATTCGTTCTTGACCAGGATTTGACCTGCCGCCGGTTCGCCGACCGGAACTTGCTGATAGGTGAAGGTTTCGCGGGTCGCCGGGCCCACCGGGCGTTTGGCGAGCAGAAATTGGCGATTGGTCTGGGCAGTCATGACAGGCACTCAATGATGAATGGAGCATGATTGATAGACCCTCGCGGCTAATGTCGCAAGGTTTGCTGATGCAGCGAATACGCTTCAATCCAATCGGGTGATAGTTGGGTGGGCATGGATATCACTGCAACTCATAAGTGTTCAACCGGGCTTCTGATAGTGCTGCCGCGTCCCGAGGCGCTATGGCTAGACTGCGACGACACGCGATCACCCGAACTTCATCGAGGACATAACAATGAGCATGACGTTTTCCGGCCAGGTAGCTTTGGTCACTGGCGCGGCGGCCGGTATTGGTCGCGCAACGGCCCAGGCGTTCGCCGCTGAAGGCTTGAAGGTGGTGGTCGCGGACCTGGATGTAGCGGGAGGCGAGGGCACGGTGGAACTGATTCGCGCAGCCGGTGGCGACGCAGTTTTCGTGCGCTGCAATGTTACTCAAGAAGCCGATGTGCAGAAGCTGATGGAGCAAGCAGTGAGCACCTACGGCCGTGTTGACTACGCCTTCAACAATGCCGGGATCGAGATCGAAAAGGGCAAGCTGGCTGACGGCACCCTCGATGAGTTCGACGCCATCATGGGCGTCAATGTCAAGGGTGTGTGGTTGTGCATGAAATACCAGTTGCCGTTGATGCTCGCTCAGGGCGGTGGTGCCATCGTCAATACCGCCTCGGTGGCCGGTCTGGGTGCAGCGCCGAAGATGAGCATTTACGCCGCGTCGAAACATGCAGTGATCGGCCTGACCAAATCGGCGGCCATCGAATATGCGAAGAAGAAAATCCGCGTGAATGCCGTTTGCCCGGCAGTGATCGACACCGACATGTTCCGCCGAGCCTATGAAGCCGATCCAAAGAAAGCCGAATTCGCCGCCGCCATGCACCCGGTCGGTCGCATCGGCACCGTCGAAGAGATCGCCAGCGCTGTACTCTATCTGTGCAGCGACGGTGCGGCTTTCACCACCGGTCATGCCTTGGCGGTGGATGGTGGGGCAACGGCTATCTGACGGTTTGGTTCATCAGGCATAAAAAATCCGGAATCCTTAACAGATTCCGGATTTTTTTTGCTGATCAGGGATTGGCTTCAAACGCGATCAGCTGCGATCACGTTTTGGCAGTACGTCCTTGAGCTTGGCATGCATGCTGCGCAAGGTCTTTTCGGTACTGGCCCAGTCGATGCAGGCGTCGGTAATGGAAACACCGTATTGCAGCTCGGCCAGGTCTTTTGGAATCGCCTGGCAACCCCAGTTCAGATGGCTTTCGACCATCAAGCCGATGATCGACTGGTTGCCTTCGAGGATCTGGTTGGCGACGTTCTCCATCACCAGCGGTTGCAGTGCCGGATCCTTGTTGGAGTTGGCGTGGCTGCAATCGACCATGATGTTCGGCTTTATTTTCGCCTTGTTCAGCGCTTGCTCGCAGAGCGCAACGCTGACTGAATCGTAGTTCGGTTTGCCATTGCCACCACGAAGCACCACGTGACCGTAGGCGTTGCCCTTGGTAGTGACGATCGACACGCCGCCTTCCTGGTTGATACCCAGGAAACGGTGAGGGCTGGAAACCGATTGCAGGGCGTTGATCGCCACGGTCAGGCCACCGTCGGTGCCGTTTTTGAAGCCGACTGCCGAGGACAGGCCGGAAGCCATTTCCCGGTGAGTCTGGGATTCGGTGGTCCGTGCGCCGATGGCCGACCAGCTGATCAGATCCTGCAAGTACTGCGGAGAGATCGGGTCCAGGGCTTCGGTTGCGGTAGGCAGGCCCATTTCGGCCAGATCCAGCAGCAACTGACGACCGATGTGCAGGCCGTCCTGAATCTTGAACGAGTCATCCAGGTACGGATCATTGATCAAGCCTTTCCAGCCGACGGTGGTACGCGGCTTCTCGAAATACACCCGCATCACCAGATAGAGAGTGTCGGACACTTCGGCGGCGAGCGCCTTGAGGCGTTCGGCATATTCGTGCGCGGCCTTGATGTCGTGGATCGAGCAGGGCCCGATAACAACGAACAGGCGGTGGTCTGTGCCATCGAGAATGTTGCGAATCACCTCGCGGCCTTTGGTCACGGTGCGCAAGGCAGCGTCGCTCAAAGGAATATCACGCTTGAGCTGATCAGGAGTGATCAGGGTCTCGTTGGAGGCGACGTTAAGGTCATTGATCGGTAAATCAGCCATCGTGTTACTCGTCAGGTCACGGGTGCCGGCCGCCAGCGATCCCCGCGCGGCGGAGCACAGCAGATTTAAGCGCGTCGGGGAGCCGAACCTTAGCGCGTTACGCTGCTGCTCGACAATGGGCAGGCGCGGGTTTAATCCAGCGCCGGCTGTATAAATGCTTGACGGACGGTGTCATGGGAGAACTCGTCGGCGTGCTGCTGGACCCATTCAAGGGCTAGTGTTTCGACGCCCTGCTGCTCGGTCTGCGGTTCGTGCAAGCGACAGTAACGCGCCATCTGGCAAACCTGCTCGCCCATACGCGCGCAGAACAACGTCTGTTCGTCGATAAAAGCAATCCCGACCAAATACCCTTTTTTTCGTCTCAGGCACCAGGCCACGTAACCCAGATAACAGGCATTTTCGCCGAGGCTGGGCATGCGCACTTCCAGTGCTGTCCCGTGTCGCCAGGCACGGTGATAATTGCAAGCCATGCCGCCGAGACTGATAGTGTGCAGCTGTCGACGAGAAATACACTCGCGTTTGCGTAAGGTTAACTCGACCGGAACATCATCAGGATGAGGTAGAAAACGTCTCATGAACGCGGACTCCGAGTCTCGGTTATTTGACATTGTTTCCCCCAGTATAGTGGCCGAATCAGAGCTGACTGATTTCGACGCCGATCAACAGTTATTGGCGATGAACGGCGTATCGCTGGTGATATTCACCAGCGTCGGCTGCGCCAGTTGCCGGTGGGCCCGGCAGCAACTGCCCGACCTGGATCTGGTGGTTGATCGGCTGTGCTGGATCGATGCGGGAAACAACGGCGGAGTAGTCGAGCGTTATCAGGTCTTTCACTTGCCAGCGCTGTTTGTGGTACGCGACGGTGAGTTCTATGGGGCCTTACAGTCGCGGCTGACGCGCAATGAGCTCAATGAGGGGTTGCGTCAGGCGTTGAATCGAATTCCAGAGGAGTTGCCATGATGGGTGCAGTTGTCCAGACGCCGCGAGTCGGCATTATCGGTACCGGGGCGATTGGCGGTTTTTACGGAGTGATGCTGGCGCGTGCCGGGTTTGATGTGCACTTTCTGTTGCGCAGCGAATTTCCCGCAGTCGCCGAACGGGGCCTGCAACTCAACAGCGCCGTGTATGGCGCGCTGACGTTGAACCCGGTCCAGGCCTATTCCTCGGCAGCGGATATGCCGCCCTGTGACTGGTTGCTGGTGGGCGCAAAAACCACCAGCAATGCCGAGCTCGCACCGGCGATCATCAAGGCTGCGGCTTCGGGTGCCAAAGTCCTGTTGCTGCAAAATGGTCTGGATGTCGAAGACAGCATGCGCGAACTGCTGCCAGATTCGCTGCACCTGTTGGGTGGCCTGTGTTTTATCTGCGTCCACCGCGCAGCGCCTGGGGTCATCGAACATCAGGCACTGGGTGGCGTGAACATTGGTTATCACAGCGGGCCGGCACTGGCTGACGAACAGGCGCGTCAGGCGATCGTCGAGGAGGGCGCCGGGTTGTTCCGCAAGGCCGGTCTGGATTCGCAGGCCATGGCCAATCTGCAGCAGGCGCGCTGGCAAAAACTGGTCTGGAATGTACCGTACAACGGTCTGTCGGTGCTTTTGGGCGCGAGCACAACACCGTTGATGGCCGACGACAGCAGCCGCGAGCTGATTCAGGCGTTGATGGCCGAAGTGGTGCAGGGCGCTCTGGCCTGTGGCCATACCTTGCCACCCGGTTATGCAGAACAACTGTTCAACGTGACGGAAAAGATGCCGGATTACTGGCCGAGCATGTACCACGATTATCTGCATAAACGTCCGCTGGAATTGTCGGCGATCTATGCCAGGCCTATGGCAGCTGCCAAGGCCGCGGGTTGTGATCTACCGAAAATAGAAGCCTTGTACCAGGCATTGAGTTTTGTCGATCGGCGTAACGGCTGAGTCTGTCAGTCAGGGGAAGCAATAATGGCGAAGGGAATGAGCGACAAGCTGGTGGTGGCAATTTCCTCACGGGCGCTGTTCGATTTAAGTGAGAGCCATAAGATTTACCTGGCGCATGGCGTCGAAGCCTATCGGCAGTATCAGATCGAGCATGAGGAAGAGTTCCTCGAGCCGGGCGATGCGTTTCCCCTGGTAAAAAAACTCCTCAGCCTGAATGCCAGTCTCGGCCGGGCGCGAGTCGAGGTGGTGCTGGTTTCACGCAACAGCGCCGACACCGGTTTGCGGGTGTTCAACTCGATTCAGCATTACGGCCTGGACATTTCCCGCGCGGCCTTTGTCGGCGGGCGTAGTCCGTATCCCTATCTGGCGGCTTTCGGCTGCGATCTGTTTCTGTCGACCCATGCCGAGGACGTGCGAAATGCACTGGACGCCGGTTTCGCCGCCGCGACCATTCTCTCCGGTGGTGCTCGTCGAGCGGCCAGTGCCGAATTGCGTATTGCGTTCGATGGCGATGCGGTGCTGTTTTCCGACGAGTCCGAGCGCGTCTATCAATCGGGCGGCCTGGAAGCGTTTCAGGCCAGCGAGCGTGAGTCGGCCCGTGAGCCATTGCGCGGTGGTCCGTTCAAAGGCTTCCTGGC
>JAPLSD010000125.1 GCA_026398835.1 Pseudomonas sp. | reverse complement strand
GTTGATCGCATCAACGTGCAGCTTGAGGATCTGCCGGGCGTAAATCAGAAAGGTCTCGCCACCGGGCGTGAGGCTCACCGAGCGACTGGTGCGCTGCACCAGCGGCGTACCGACGATCTCTTCCAGACGCTGCAAACTCTGACTGATGGTCGATTGGGTTTTATGCAGGCGCTCGGCCGCCGCGGAAAACCCGTGGCACTCGATAATCGCGACAAAGACTTTAAGCAAGGTCCCATCCAATTCGCCTGACATAACTATCGCCCCTGCCGATGGATTCGATCACAACTTGTAATTTCCACTTCGCACCTCTTTAAGCAACTATCGACTCAACGCAAAACACTGTTTAAGCCACTCCCGAAAACACCGCTTATTGATAGTTCCAGGAGCCCTGCATGAGTCTTCAACTTGCCGACGCCGACGTGGGCGATATCAGCGACATCATTAATACCGAGTTGTACCCCATACATGATTCGGGCCATGTCCGATTGCAGGCGTTGATCGAACACGCCCGCGCTGAGCTGGCCGAGGACGGCTGCTGCGTGCTGAAGAATTTCCTGCGGCCCGAGGCGCTGGAACAGGCCCGCGCCGAAGGTCAGGCGCTGTCGGGCAAGACGTTTTACTCCGTGCGCAAGGTCAACGCCTACTTCACCGAAGACGACCCCACCCTGCCCCAGGATGACCCGCGACGCACATTCATGGAGCGCACCAGCGGCTTCGTCACCCGGGACATGATCGCCCCGGACGCAATCATCCATCGCCTGTACGTCTCGCCGATGATGAAGCGCTTTATCGGCGCCTGCCTGAACGAACCGGAGATTTTCGAATACGCCGACCCGTTCGCCGGCCTGGTGATCAACGTCATGCCCCAAGGCACTGAGCAGCCGTGGCACTTCGACACCAACGAATTCATCGTCAGCATGATGACCCAGAAGCCTGAGGCCGGCGGCCTCTTCGAGTACGCGCCGATGATCCGCACGCGCACCCAGGAAAACCTCGGCGCAGTGGGCAACGTGGTGCGCGGCGAAGACCGCAGCCGCGTGCAGGAACTGGAACTCAACCCCGGCGACTTGCAGATCTTCAAGGGCCGCTTCTCGGTGCACCGGGTGACCCGCGTCGAGGGTGCCACCGAGCGCAACACAGCGATCTTCGCCTACTCCGAAAAGCCCGGAATCATCGGCCGTGCCCAGCGCACCAAACAGCTTTACGGACGCCTGTCCGAAGCCCACCTGCAAGCCGAACGCAACAGGGTGCGCAGCGACCAGTTGCTCGACTGATTCACCCCAAAAAATTCTTAGAAAAAAACAACCGTATTTGCCCTGCGAGGAACACCCCATGAGTCTGTCCGGCCCAAACCGCAACCCCGCCGACTGTGAACCGACGTACGACGAGATCCAGCAAATCCAGCTCGACCGTTTGCAACGGGTACGCAACGAACTGAAAAAACGCGACTACGCCGCTTGCGTGCTGTTCGACCCGACCCACATGCGCTACGCCACCGGCTCGCGCAACATGCAGGTGTACTCGGCGCGCAACCCGGCGCGTTACGCCTTTATCCCGGCGGAAGGCCCGGTGGTGATCTTCGAATTCGGCGGCTGCCTGCACCTGGCGGAAAAACTCAACACCGTCGATGAAGTACGCCCGGCCAAAGCCATCTCTTATTACTTCTGCGACAGCTTCCTGAACAATGTCACCGCCGAATGGGCCGCCGAAATAGATGAACTGGTGCGCAAATGCGGCGGTGGCAACAAGCGTATCGCCATCGAAAGCGCGACCTCGGCCGCCGCGTTCGAACTGCAAAAGCTCGGCTATCAGATTTTCGACGCCCAGGAACCTCTGGAACGGGCGCGCTGCATCAAGGTGCCGAACGAGCTGAAGATGATCCGCGCCAGCCTACGTGCCACGGAAGCCGGGGTGCGTTTGATGGAAAGCAAACTGACCCCCGGCATCAGCGAAAACGAACTGTGGTCGCACCTGCACCAACACGTGATCGCCACCGACGGCGACTACGTGGAAACCCGCCTGCTCGCCTCCGGCCCGCGCACCAACCCATGGTTCCAGGAATGCAGCACCCGGCCGATCGAGGCCGGTGACCTGGTGGCGCTGGACACCGACGTGGTCGGACGTTTCGGCTACTACGCGGACTTCTCTCGGACCTTCCTCTGCGGCGAGCAAGCCGCGACCGCCAAGCAACAGGAGCTGTACAAACTGGCCTATGAGCAAGTGCAGACCAACATGGAAATGCTCAAGGCCGGACGCAGCTTCAAGGAATACGCGGAATTGGCGTGGAAGATCCCCGACAACTACAAGGCCAACCGTTACTTCGCCCTGGTGCATGGCGTTGGCATGACCGGTGAATACCCTTACGTGGTGCACCGCGAAGACATTGATTCGCTGGGTTACGACGGCGTGTTCGAAGCCGGCATGACCATCTGCGTGGAAAGCTACATCGGCCACGACGAAGGCGGCGAAGGGGTCAAGCTCGAAGAGCAGATTTACATCCACGAAAACGGTATCGAGCTGCTCTCCGACTACCCGTTCGATCCGCGCCTGATGCCGCGTTGAGTTGCCCCGGACGGCGCCGTCACCTCCTTCGACACCGTCCGTTTTTCCCCTTGTTCCCGCACGGAACAAGGGGCGTTTGAGGCCACCGCGCAGCGTTTCGAACCCGCGCCTTCATCAGTCCGGCCTGTCTAGCGCAAGCGGACAGCCTTCCTTGCGGTCAGTAACATGCATTTATCGAACGTTTCACCGTTGAATTTATCGTTTGTCGATCTTTGCCCAGATGACAAAACTGCGGGCATCTCAAATAAAAACAACATGAGAGCAGCCCTATGTCCTACCCCATTTCCGTCCTCCTGATTTCGTTGCGCCTTGTTCTTCTGCCGGCTTCACGCCTGTCTTGTCTGCGCCTTCGCGGCGCCTGCCACTGACAGTTTCGGTCATCGAAAACCGACCGCGTCTGCCGCTCGCCCCATCTGCGGCCAGTCGAAAAACGCATATTTGCACGTTATCGGAGAGGCATATGAAAGACTTAATGACACTGGACGGCGCCCTGCCGCATCCAGCGGTAAACGACCTGTGCACCCAAGTCAAAAGCGGCGAGATCAACCGCCGGCAATTCCTGCGCACCGCCGCGCTGCTGGGCATCACCGCCGCCAGCGCCAGCACCTTCCTCGGTTCCGCCCTGCTCGGTAATTCGGCCCACGCCGCCGATTCCGTGCCGCCGCGCCAGGGTGGCAGCCTGCGGTTTGCCTGCGCCATCCAGGAAATCCAGGACCCGATGCTGATCACCTGGATCGAAGCCTCGAACCTGCTGCGCAACTCGCTGGAGTACCTGACCTGGGTCGACGCCGACAACATCACCCACCCGTACCTGGCCGAGAGCTGGAGCCCGTCGGACGACCTCAAGACCTGGACCTTCAACCTGCGCCAGGACGTGAAGTGGAGCAATGGCGACACCTTCAACGTCGAGGACGTGCAGCACAACATTGAGCGCTGGATTGCCGCCGACTCCAAGTCGGTCAACCGCACCGCGTTCCAGGACATCAGCGCGATTGCCGCCGACTCCAAGTCGGTCAACCGCACCGCGTTCCAGGACATCAGCGCCTTCGAAAAAATTGGCGACTTCCAGTTCCGCCTGGTGCTCAAGCGGCCGATGCTGGCGATCCCGGAAATGCTCAACGCCTTCACCTGTGCCATCGTCCACCGCAGCTTCAAGGCTGGTGACGACTGGGCGAAAAACCCGCTCGGCACCGGGCCGTTCAAACTGGTGTCGTTCGCGGTCAACAAGCAGGCGACCTTCGCCAAGCGTGCCGATTACTGGCGCAAACCGGCCAACCTCGACGAGTTGCGCTACGTCGACATGGGCACCGACATCTCTACCCACCTCGCCGCATTGCAAGCCGGGCAAGTGGACGTGCTGTACCGGGTGACCGTGGCCGAACTGGATCTGGCCAAGCGTTTGCCGGGCGCGCAATTGCTGACCTGCAAATCGGCGCAAACCATCGTTATGCGCATGGCCTGCGACCAGAAACCGTTCGACGACCTGCGGATTCGCAAAGCGGTGGTGCTTTGCGCCGACAACGCGCAAATGCTGAAAATCGCCTATCGCGGCATGGGCACTTTGGGCGAGGACCATCACGTCGCCCCGTCCCACCCGGAGTACTTCCCGCAGCCCAAACGTGCCCGTGATGTCGCCGGAGCCAAGAAGTTGTTGGCCGAAGCAGGCCATCCCAACGGCATCGACATCGACCTGATCGTCGGCAACACCCAGGGCCGCTACGAACAGGATTGCGCGCAGATCCTGCAGCAGAACTGCGCCGAGGCCGGCATCCGCATCAACCTCAAGGTTATTCCGGCCACGCAGTACTGGCCGATCTGGGACAAGGCCGCGTTCAGCCTCACCTACTGGTCTCACCGCCCATTGGGGGTGATGTCTCTGGAGCTGGCCTATCGCAGCGGCGCGGCCTGGAACGAAAGCCACTACAGCGACCCGGCGTTCGATGCCGCGCTGGACAAAGCCATGGGCATCATCGATCCGAAACAACGGGCCGTGGCCATGCAAAGCGTCGAGCAAATCCTGCAAGACGCTTGCGTCATGGTTCAGCCGTTCTGGGGTGACAAGTTCACCGCTGCCAGCAAGAAGGTCCAGGGCTTCCAGGTTCACCCGTCGGACTTCTACCCAATGGATGAAGTCTGGTTGAGCGCCTGATTCAACGCCCCGAACGCGCTCGCCCACCTCGGTGCGGCGGGCCGCCATCCCTTGATTAGCCGGAGCGTGCGAGCATGGCTGAATTTCTATTGCGCAAGTTATTGGCGCTGGCGGCAACCTTGCTGTCGGTGTCAGTGATCGTGTTCCTGGCCCTGGAACTGAACATCGAGGACGTCGCAATCAACGTCCTCGGCCCCTACTCCGCCGCCGACCAACGCGCCGCGTGGCTGGTGGAACACGGTTACAACCAACCCTTTGTCTGGCGCTACCTGGTGTGGCTGAAGGATTTTGTCCACGGCGACTGGGGTACTTCGGTGCACTTTCGTACGCCTGTGATTGACCTGCTGCTACCGAATCTCGGGCAAACGCTGATCCTTGCTGGACTGGCCTTGCTGGTGATGGTGCCGGTGGCGCTGACCCTCGGCATTCTGGCGGGCATTCGCCAAGGCTCGCTGGTGGATCGGTTGGTGTCGTTTCTGTCGATCGTCACCACTTCAATTCCGGATTTCGCCAGCGCAGTGTTTGTCTCGGCGATCTTCGTCTTTTGGCTGAACTGGCTGCCGGGCGTGAGCAGCATGAGCGACGGCTTCAACGCCGTGGAACTGGCGCTGCCATTGATGGTGCTGTGCCTGTTCGGCATCGGCTATCTGGCGCGAATCACCCGCGCCTCGATGGTCGAAGTGATGCAGGCGCCGTACATCCGCACCGCTCGCCTCAAAGGCGCGTCGACTTCACGCATCGTGCTGCGCCATGCCCTGCGCAACGTCCTGATCGCCCCCATCACGGTGATCATGCTGTACATCCCATGGTTGCTGTCGAACGTGATCGTGGTCGAAGTGTTTTTTGCCTACAAAGGCTTCGGTTCGCTGCTCTACACCGCGTCGCTGAACCATGACGTCTATTTGATCGAAGCCTGCGCAATGATCAGCGGCATCGTGGTCGGCGCGACCAAAATCTTCTCGGACCTGGCCTACACCTGGCTCAACCCGCGCATCACCTTGCGCAGTCTTGGCGGAGGTGGCCAATGAACTTCCTCAATTCGTTCAAACATCCCCTGGCGTTGCTCGGTTTGCTGCTGGTCGGCGGCTGGGTGGTGATGGCGCTGTTCGCGCCGTGGCTGGCGCCCCACGATCCACTGGAAAGCTTCACCCCGCTGCTAACGCCAATGACCCCGGATGGCAATGGCCTGAGCTTCCTGCTGGGCACCGACATGATCGGCCGGGACATTCTTTCGCGGCTGATCTGGGGCACGCGCACCGTGTTGTTCTGGTCGATCCTGGCGACGCTGACCGCGTTCGCCGTGGGCATCGCCATGGGCCTGTGCGCCGGCTACTTCAATGGCTGGGTCGATGCGTTGCTGTCGTATGTCGCCGACACCGTGCTGTCGTTCCCGGTGCTAGTGTTGTACATCGTGATCATCATCGCCCTCGGCGCCTCGGCGCTGAACATCCTGATTGCGGTGACCTTCACCAGCGCCCCGGCGATCTTCCGGATCATGCGCGCCCTGACCATCGACATTCGCTCCCGGGACTATGTGCTCAGCGCGATCACCCAGGGCGAAGGTTCGCTGCGAATCATGCTGGTGGAAATCCTCCCCAACTGCGGCGGCCCGCTGATCGTCGATTTCTGCCTGCGCATCGGCTACACCGCAATCATGATCGGCGCCCTCGGTTTCCTCGGCCTCGGCCTGCCACCACCGACCCCGGACTGGGGCGGCATGATCAACGAAGGCCGCAGCATGGCCATCGCCTTCCCGCACCTGGTGATCTTCCCGTGCATTGCCATCTCCACCCTGATGCTGGGCCTGAGCCTGCTGGCGGACGGTCTGGACGAACACGCCCAGAAAGGCACAAGGAGTTGAGCATGAGCCAACAACAAAACCTGCAACAAGTGCTGCGTGTGGAGAACCTCTCCATCGAATTGCCCGCCGGCGCCGACCGCAGCCACGCCGTCAAAGGCATCAGCCTGGACGTGCGCAAGGGCGAAATCCTCTGTGTGATCGGCGAGTCCGGCTCCGGAAAATCGGTGCTCTCGGCGGCGATCATGGGCGACTACGCCAAAGGCCTGCGCCACAGCGAAGGGATGATCGACTTTCTTGGCGACGACATCTGCCGCATGGACGAACACTCCCTGCGCCGGTTGCGCGGCAACCGCATCGCGATGATTTTCCAGGAGCCGATGGCGGCGCTGAACCCGGCGATTCGCATCGGTCAGCAGGTCGAGGAGATCTTCGACATTCATGCACCAACGATGCCCGCCACCGAGCGCCGCGAACGCATGCTCGCCCTGCTCGACTCCACCCAATTGCCCGACCCGCCACGGATCGCCAACAGCTTTCCCCATCAACTCTCCGGTGGCCAATGCCAACGGGTGGTGATTGCCATGGCGCTGGCGATGAACCCGGATTTGCTGATCGCCGACGAACCGACCACGGCACTGGACGTGACCACTCAGGCCCAGGTACTGAAACTGGTGCGCGACCTTCGTGGTCGCGGCCAGCACGGGATTCTGTTCATCACCCACGACTTTGGCGTGGTGGCGGAAATTGCCGACCGCATCGCTGTGATGGAAGGTGGCGTGCTGGTGGAAATCGGTGAGCGCGATCAAGTGCTGAATGCACCGAAGCACCCGTACACCCGCAAGTTGATCGCGGCCGTACCGGCGTTGCACCCCGAGCTGCACGCACCGTGCGCCGATGGTGAGTTGGCGCTGCGCATCGAGCATCTGACCAAAACCTACAATGTCGGCGGCCGTTTGGTGCCGGCGCTCAAGGATGTTTCGCTGCAATTGCCACGGGGCAAGACCCTGGCGATTGTCGGCGAATCCGGCTCGGGCAAGAGCACGCTGGTGAAAGCGGCGATTCGGCTGGTGGAAAGTGACAGCGGCCACGTCTGGGTCGGTGACACGGATTTCCTCGCGTTGCGCGGCTCGGCCTTGGCGGCCAATCG
>JAPLSD010000438.1 GCA_026398835.1 Pseudomonas sp. | reverse complement strand
TGGTCACTGATCAGATACTGATGGTTCAGGTACGAGCCACCGAAAGCACCCTGGAAAAAGTTATCGCAGAGCACGAACTCTCTGGCGACATCCCACAAGCGCAATGAGTAGCGGGTCTGGGTGTAATGGCCGAAGGTCAGGCCACCGGAATCTGCCCACGCCACAAAGTGGTCGTTCTTGCCGCCATTGATTTGCATCTGGTTCTGATAGAACACATGCCAAAGGTCGCGAGTCACCAGGCCCAGCGGCAAGTCTTCGCCTTGGGGGCCTTTGAGGGCGAATGGTGCATTGGGCAGACTTTCCTGAAACTGCGTGCCGCTGGGGTACGTCACGCCATCGAGGGTTTGCGGGCCGACCTGGGTCACGCCGCCCCAAACCGGTGGCAGGCTCGACAACACACTGCCGTCACGGTCCCGTTGCAGATACTGCTCCGGCTTGAGCGCGGACAGCGGGCTTTCGACACCGGGAAAATCCGCAAAAAGGTTATTGAAGCTGCGATTTTCACCGTAGATCACCACGACGTTTTTCACCTGATCGTGCAGGGCCTTGTCCAGTTCGGCGGGCGACAATGGCCGTTCGGCAGGTTTGCCCGGCGTATCGTCATTACTGCCGCAGGCGCTCAGCGTCGCGCCAACCCCTAGAACCGCAACACCGCCCAGGAAGCGGCGGCGGCTGGTATCGGTAGGGGCGTCTGTTTCAGGAGGTAGCGTGCCATTGCCTTCTTTTTCGTCACTCATTCCAGGTCCCTGCTCGCTAAGTCGTCAATTCGTTACAAAGTATTTCGGTCGCAAGGTAGCAACCGACGATGACGGGAAGACTACAGGGAAGCGTCAGAGCAGGGGACCTGGCGTTCCATTTGCCCGCAAATGGTTGCGAAGCGACCTACGGCATCACTGGCGCCACATACACCAGCGTCGTCCCCAGTGCCCAGAGCAGAAACAGCACCAGCGGCGCGTGCACCAGCAACTGTACAAACGAAAATCCGATCAAGTCCCGTGCCTTCAGTCCCAGCACACCCAGCAGTGGCAGCATGTAGAACGGGTTGATCAGGTTTGGTAACGCTTCGGCAGCGTTATAGATCTGCACGGCCCAGCCGAGGTGGTACTTCAGGTCGTTGGCGACTTGCATCACATACGGCGCTTCGATGATCCACTTGCCGCCACCCGACGGGATGAAGAACCCCAGTATCGCCGAGTACACGCCCATCAGCAGGGCGTAGGTGTCGTGGGAGGCGATCTGTACGAAGAAGGTCGAGATGTGGTGCGCCAGAGTCTGGCCGTCGCTGCCTTTGACCACGGTCATCAGTGCGGCGATGGAGCCGTAAAGCGGGAACTGGATCAGCACGCCGGTGGTGGTCGGCACTGCGCGGGCCACCGCATCGAGGAAGCTGCGTGGGCGCCAATGCAGCAGCGCGCCGAGCATCAGGAACAGGAAGTTGTAGGTATTCAGGCCGGAGATCGCGCTGATCGCAGGTTTGGTCGAGAACTCGTGGAACAGCCAGCCTGCCGCCAACAGCACCAGCAAAATCGTCAGCACCGGACTGTATTCCAGCCATTCGCCGGGGCGTGTGCGCGGCTGCGGTTCAGGGATGTTGAAACTCGGGTCGACCCCGCAGGCCTTGGCATCACGGGCACT
>JAPLSD010000259.1 GCA_026398835.1 Pseudomonas sp. | reverse complement strand
ATATTAGCGCCCGTGCGCAATTCAATTTCCTTATCGGAATCTTTGAACGGCAGGCGCAGCTCTTTGGCCAGCAAACGACCAATGGTGCTTTTTCCAGCCCCCATTGGTCCAACAAGAATCAAATTTCGCACAGAATCAACGACTCACAGCAATCGCCTGGTTATTCATGATACGCGGAGTCAAGAATACCAGCAGCTCGGATTTTTTCTCCGAAACCACATCCCTTCGGAAAAGGCGGCCAAGATACGGCACATCTCCGAGAAATGGCACTTTATCTACAACCTTGCTTTGAGTATTTGAGAAAACGCCGCCGATTACGATGGTCTCACCGTCATTGACCAGCACCTTGGCGTTGACTTCGTTTTTCTTGATCGGCGGGACATCGTTGACCTTGTTCAGAAAATCCGGCTCATCCTTGGTGACCTTGACCTCCATGATGATGCGATTGTCCGGGGTGATCTGCGGTGTCACCTCCAGCGACAGTGACGCCTCCTTGAAGGACACCGAAGTTGCACCGCTGGAACTGGCTTCCTGATAGGGGATTTCCGTGCCTTTGAGGATCTTCGCGGTTTCCTTGTCGGAAGTGACCACTTTGGGCTGAGAGACAATTTCCCCGTTGCCGGTCTTCTCCATAGCCGTCAGCTCCAGGTCCAGCAGCACGTTATCGGTAATGAAGGCGATACCCAGACCTGAGGTGTTGCCGACCGTGCCCATGTCGACGAACGGCGAGTTGGTATTGGTGCCGGTCGGCGTGCCAATAGTGGACGATGTCGCGCTCCCGTTGCTGACGCCAGAGGTGTTCCAGTTGCCCTTGTTCTGGATTGATCCCCCCCAACGCACGCCGAGGCTTTTATCGTAATCGACATTGGCTTCGACGATTCGCGCTTCGATCATCACTTGGCGCACCGGGATATCCAGCTGGGCAACGATGCGACGTAGCTCATCGAGGCGGTCCTGGGTCTGATAGGCAATGATGTTGTTGGTCCGCTCATCGACGGTGATAGACCCACGTTCATCGATTTTCGCATCGGCGCTGGTGACCGACTGGAACAGCTTGGCGATGTCGGCGGCCTTGGCGTAGTTGACCTGCAATAATTCACGTCGCAGCGGGGCCAGTTCGGCGATCTGTTTTTGCGACTCCAGTTCCTGGCGTTCGCGGGCGGCGATTTCATCCGCTGGGGCAACCAACAAGACGTTACCGATTTTGCGTTTGTCGAGCCCTTTGGTTTTCAGCACCAGGTCCAATGCCTGATCCCACGGCACATTCTGCAAGCGCAAGGTGATGCCGCCCTGCACCGTGTCACTGGCAACCAGATTGAGATTGGTGAAGTCGGCGATCAGTTGCAGCACCGAGCGCACATCGATGTCCTGAAAATTCAGCGACAGTTTCTCGCCACTGTAGGCAAAGCGCTCGGCGTTACGTTTCTGCAAGTCGTCGGTGGTCATCGGCCGAACGCTGACGGTCAGCTTGTTGTCGGTCTGATAAGTCGAATAATCGAAGGCACCGCTGGGCTCGATGGTGATGCTGGCTTTATCGGAGGACGCGCTGGCGTTGACGAATTGTACGGGTGTGGCGAAATCCTTGACGTCCAGCCGGACTCGCAGCGGCTCGGGCAATTGGGTTTTTGCGAAATTCAGTGTGATCTTGCCATCGTGCTCCTGGATATCCGGGCTAATGCCCGGGTCCGACAACTCAATGACCACATTACCTTCACCTAGCTCACCACGCTGAAAGTCCACGCCTTTAATAGCTTTCCCCACTGGCGCATAGGCTCTGGCCGGTGCAGGCGTAGCCATTTGCGGTGCACTCGACCGAGGCTTCTGCGCCCCCCCTGCGCCCTGACCGACCACTACGAACAGGTTGTTGCCTTCAACGCGCGCGCTATAGGGTGCCAACGCCGTCAGATTGATGATCAGCCGAGTACGATCCTTGGCCTCGACCACCGTCACACTGCGCGCATTGCCTGTACCCAAGTCGCGATTCTTGCTCGCCAATTGAGTGGTCACTCCCGGCAGGTCGAGGGCAATTCGCGCAGGCTGCTCGGTGGTATAGCCATGGGGCGTGGGAGGCGGCCCATCGAATGCCAGTTTCAACTCGACGCGCCCCCCCGGCAGCGCGGCAACATCCAGCGCTTTGAGGTTCGCCGCGTGTACCAACGGCGACATCAGCACTATCCATAGCGCAATACCGAGGGTTGAAATAGTCCTGTTCATTATTCGAGTTCCACTATTGGTGCTCTTTCAAAGGAATGGTCCGCGGTCGCTCCAGCCAGGTACCCTCGCCATCAGGAACGATTTCAACCACATCGACTTGCGAGCCACTGATGGCCACGATCCGACCATCGTTGCGCCCCAGGTAATCACCGACTTTCAACCGATGCACACCGCCAGCACCACGCAGCAAGGCGAAGGAACCGGTGGCGTTGGAGATCGTGCCAACCATTTCAAACTGTTCGATATTGAAACCTTCAAGAAACTGCTTCACCCGATTCAGGTCCGGTTTTACATCGCGCGATCCATGCTGGCGCCCTGCAAGATCCACCCTGGCCGGAGGTAGAAACGGGCTGCGCAAGGATGCCGCGTTATAGGTGAATGCCTGGTAGGACCTGAATGTCGGTGTTGGTTCAATCTTGCCCGGAGGTCGAAGGCGCACCTCATCCATGTAAGCGTCCAGATCGCTGAAGTTGCTATCACCGCCGCATCCGGACAGCCCCATCAGCACCACAACCATCAATGTCCAGTGGGCCGCCTTCATTACTGCAGCCCCTTGTCGTTGTAGCGATAGGTCTTGGCCAGGATGCTCATGCGCAGTTTCGAGCCAATGTCCGGCGTGACCGGTTTGATTTCGAAATCATGCAGGGTGACGATTCGTGGCAGGCCGGCCACTCCGCTGACGAAGGTTGCAAGATCATGGTACGCACCGGTGACGGTGATCTGGATCGGCAACTCGATGTAGAACTGCTGCGCCACCTCCGGCAGCAACTTGATCTCCTCGAACTCCAGCCCACTGCCCAAACCCATGCGCGTGATATCTTCCAACAGGCCGGGAACCTCGGTATCACCGGGAAGCTGACGCAGCAGCATGCCGAAGGAATTTTCCATGTCCTTCATCTGCTCGGTGTAACGCTCCAGATTCGCCGCCATATGGGCCTTGCTCGCAAACTGCTCCTTCAGGGTTGTTTCATCCGCACGCTGCTGGTCGAGCTGATCCTGAAGATCCTTGAGGAAGAAGTTGTAACCCAGAGCCAACACCAGGACCATGAGCAAGGCACCGGCCATGGCTTTGACGGCTGCAGGCCACGCCCCCATGTTGCTCATGTCCAGATCGTTCAGGTCGATCTTGCGCAGCCCCTCGAACCATTCGGACGGAGTCATTTCGCGCTCTCCGTGGCGGCGGGCTGAGTCTGACGAACGGTCAGCCGGAAGACGTTGGCCTGATCCAAAGCACCGGTCGTATTGGCCTTGACCTCGGTCAGGCTCGACGCATCGAACCAGTCGGAAGCATCAAGGTTGCGCATCAAGTCGGAAATTCGATTGTTCGACGCCGCCGCACCCGTGATGGAAAGGGTTTTGCCAGTCATCTTCACTTCGGTGAAATAGACCCCGTCTGGCAGCGT
>JAPLSD010000543.1 GCA_026398835.1 Pseudomonas sp. | reverse complement strand
ATCGTTTGGTGTCAGGAAGAGCCGATGAACCAGGGTGCCTGGTACTGCAGCCAACACCACATGCGCCGCATCGTTGGCAATCACAACAAGTCTCTCGTACTCGAGTACGCGGGCCGTGATGCTTCTGCCTTCGCGCACCTGAAACCGAATTTAAGGAACCACAGATAATGGCTATCGAGATCAAAGCCCCCACTTTCCCGGAATCGGTTGCCGATGGCACCGTTGCCACCTGGCACAAAAAACCGGGCGACGCCGTCAAACGTGACGAACTGATCGTCGACATTGAAACCGACAAAGTCGTACTGGAAGTTCTGGCCACTGCTGACGGCGTGCTGGGCGCTATCGTCAAGAACGAAGGCGACACCGTTCTGTCCGACGAGGTTCTGGGCTCCATCGTTGAAGGCGGCGCTGCTGTCGCTTCGGCTGCTGCTCCTGCCGCTGCTCAAGCTGCTGCTCCGGTCGCTGCCGGCGAAGATGATCCTGTTGCTGCTCCGGCTGCTCGCAAGCTGGCAGAAGAAAACGGCATCAATATCGCCAGCGTTGCCGGTACCGGTAAAGGCGGTCGTGTGACCAAGGAAGACGTAGTCGCAGCCGTAGCTGCCAAGAAGGCCGCTCCAGCTGCCGCGCCTGCCAAGGCTGCTGCTCCTGCCGCTGCTGCACCTGTGTTCGCTGCCGGTGACCGTGTTGAAAAACGCGTTCCGATGACCCGTCTGCGTGCCAAGGTTGCCGAGCGTCTGGTTGAAGCCCAGTCGAACATGGCAATGCTGACCACCTTCAACGAAGTCGACATGACCGAAGTCATGGCTCTGCGTTCGAAGTACAAGGACCTGTTCGAGAAGTCCCACAACGGCGTACGCCTGGGCTTCATGTCGTTCTTCGTGAAAGCGGCCACCGAAGCGCTGAAACGCTTCCCGGCTGTCAACGCCTCGATCGACGGTGCCGATATCGTTTACCACGGCTACGCCGACGTCGGTGTTGCTGTGTCCAGCGATCGTGGTCTGGTTGTACCGGTTCTGCGTAACGCCGAACTGATGAGCCTGGCTGAAATCGAAGGCGGCATCGCCACCTTCGGCAAGAAAGCCCGTGACGGCAAGCTGTCCATGGACGAAATGACTGGTGGTACGTTCACTATCACCAACGGTGGTACTTTCGGCTCCATGATGTCGACCCCGATCGTCAACCCGCCGCAAGCGGCTATCTTGGGCATGCACAACATCCTGCAACGCCCGATGGCGATCAACGGTCAGGTCGTCATCCGTCCGATGATGTACCTGGCACTGTCCTACGATCACCGTTTGATCGATGGCAAAGAAGCTGTGACGTTCCTGGTTACCATCAAAAACCTGCTGGAAGACCCGGCTCGTCTGCTGCTGGATATCTGATTTCGTTGCACGGGCCGTTCAGTGATGATCGGCCCTTCTGTAATGACTAGCTTCGTCCCACGACGGTCCCCCAAAGGGACCGTCCGGTTTGATTCGAGAAGGAATGACACATGACTCAGAAATTCGACCTGGTAGTGATTGGCGCGGGCCCTGGCGGCTACGTAGCTGCTATTAAAGCCGCGCAACTTGGCCTCACGACTGCCTGCATCGAGAAATACACCGACAAGGAGGGCAAACTGGCCCTCGGCGGTACTTGTCTGAACGTCGGCTGCATTCCGTCCAAGGCGCTGCTGGACAGCTCCTGGAAATTCCACGAAGCCCAAGACGGTTTCGCGATCCACGGTATCAACCACGCTGGCGTGACCATGGATGTGTCTGCCATGGTTGGCCGCAAGGCCAACATCGTCAAGGGTCTGACCTCCGGCGTCGCTACCCTGTTCAAAGCCAACGGCGTGACCTCCCTGCAAGGCCACGGCAAACTGCTGGCCGGCAAGAAAGTCGAACTGACCAAGCCTGACGGCACTGTCGAAATCATCGAAGCCGAGAACGTGATCCTCGCTTCGGGCTCGCGTCCGATCGACATTCCACCGGCTCCGGTTGATCAGAAAGTCATCGTCGATTCGACTGGCGCTCTGGAATTCCAATCCGTACCAAAACGTCTGGGCGTGATCGGCGCTGGTGTGATCGGTCTGGAACTGGGTTCGGTATGGTCCCGTCTGGGCGCTCAAGTGACTGTTCTGGAAGCCCTGGACACGTTCCTGATGGCTGCTGACACCGCTGTTTCCAAAGAAGCTCTGAAAACCCTGACCAAACAAGGTCTGGACATCAAGCTGGGCGCTCGCGTTACCGGTTCCAAGGTCAACGGCGAAGAAGTCGTAGTGACTTACACCGACGCCAACGGCGAACAAACCATCACTTTCGACAAGCTGATCGTAGCCGTTGGTCGCCGTCCGGTGACCACCGATCTGCTGGCTGCCGACAGCGGTGTGACTATCGATGAGCGCGGTTTCGTGTTCGTTGACGATCATTGCGCCACCAGCGTACCGGGCGTTTATGCCATCGGTGACGTGGTTCGCGGCATGATGCTGGCTCACAAGGCCTCGGAAGAGGGCATCATGGTTGTCGAGCGCATCAAGGGCCACAAAGCCCAGATCAACTATGACCTGATCCCTTCGGTTATTTATACTCACCCGGAAATTGCATGGGTCGGTAAAACCGAGCAGGCCTTGAAAGCTGAAGGCGTTGAAGTTAACGTCGGCACTTTCCCGTTCGCAGCCTCTGGCCGTGCCATGGCAGCCAACGATACCGGCGGCTTTGTAAAAGTCATCGCTGATGCCAAGACTGACCGCGTATTGGGCGTCCACGTGATTGGCCCGAGCGCAGCAGAGCTGGTTCAGCAAGGCGCAATCGGCATGGAATTCGGCACCAGTGCCGAAGACCTGGGCATGATGGTTTTCTCCCATCCGACCCTGTCCGAAGCGTTGCACGAAGCGGCGCTACGCAAGCAGCAGTCACAGGTGGTGCGGCACTTGAACGAGTGCAGCACCGAATGCGCAGTACCTAACGAAGACGGTAATAAGCATGAATCTTCATGAGTATCAGGGTAAGCAGCTGTTCGCTGAATACGGCCTGCCAGTATCCCAGGGTTTCGCAGTAGACACTCCGGAAGCGGCAGCAGAAGCTTGCGACAAAATCGGCGGCACCGAGTGGGTTGTCAAAGCCCAGGTTCACGCTGGTGGTCGCGGTAAAGCGGGCGGCGTCAAGCTGGTTCGCAGCAAAGAAGACGCCAAAGCATTCGCTCAACAGTGGTTGGGCAAGCGTCTGGTGACTTACCAGACTGATGCCAATGGTCAGCCAGTCACCAAGATCCTGGTTGAATCGTGCACTGATATCGCTAAAGAGCTGTACCTGGGCGCTGTCGTTGACCGTTCGAGCCGTCGCATCGTGTTCATGGCTTCCACCGAAGGTGGCGTGGACATCGAGAAAATCGCTCACGACACCCCTGAGAAAATCCTCAAGGCCACTATCGATCCACTGGTTGGCGCTCAGCCATTCCAGGGTCGCGAGCTGGCATTCCAGCTGGGTCTGGAAGGCAAGCAAGTTGCTCAGTTCGCCAAGATCTTCGTAGGTCTGGCCAAACTGTTCAAGGATCACGACCTGGCTCTGCTGGAAGTGAACCCGCTGGTGATCAAGGCTGATGGCGACCTGCACTGCCTCGATGCCAAGATCAACATCGACGCCAACGCAATGTACCGTCAGCCTAAGCTGAAGACCTTCCACGATCCGTCGCAAGACGATCCGCGCGAAGCGCACGCTGCCAAGTTCGAACTGAACTACGTAGCACTGGAAGGCAACATCGGTTGCATGGTCAACGGTGCTGGCCTGGCCATGGGTACCATGGACATCGTCAACCTGCATGGCGGCAAACCAGCCAACTTCCTCGACGTGGGCGGCGGTGCTACCAAAGAACGCGTTACCGAAGCGTTCAAGATCATCCTGTCCGACACTAACGTCGCTGCAGTATTGGTCAACATCTTCGGCGGCATCGTTCGTTGCGACATGATTGCCGAAGGCATCATCGGCGCAGTGAAAGAAGTCGGCGTGAAAATCCCGGTTGTTGTTCGCCTTGAAGGCAACAACGCTGAGCTGGGCGCTAAAGTACTGGCAGAAAGCGGTTTGAACATCATCGCTGCTACCAGCCTGACCGACGCTGCTCAACAAGTTGTCAAAGCTGCGGAGGGCAAGTAATGAGCGTCCTGATCAATAAAGACACCAAAGTTATCTGCCAGGGTATTACCGGTTCGCAAGGTAGTTTCCACACCCAGCAAGCCCTCGAATACGGCACCAAGATGGTTGGCGGCGTAACTCCAGGCAAAGGCGGCACCACTCACCTGGACCTGCCTGTTTTCAACACTGTGAAAGAAGCCGTAGCAGCCACTGGCGCCACCGCCAGCGTGATCTACGTTCCAGCTCCTTTCTGCAAGGATTCCATCCTTGAAGCAGCGTTCGGCGGCATCAAGCTGATCGTTTGCATCACCGAAGGCATTCCTACCCTTGACATGCTTGATGCCAAGGTAAAGTGCGACGAGCTGGGTGTAGTCCTGATCGGTCCTAACTGCCCAGGCGTTATCACCCCAGGCGAATGCAAGATCGGCATCATGCCAGGTCACATTCACTTGCCAGGCAAAGTCGGTATCGTTTCCCGTTCCGGCACCCTGACTTACGAAGCTGTGAAGCAGACTACTGACGCCGGTTTCGGTCAGTCGACTTGCGTCGGCATCGGTGGTGACCCGATCCCGGGTTCCAACTTCATCGACATCCTGAAGCTGTTCCAGGAAGACCCGAAGACCGAAGCGATCGTGATGATCGGTGAGATCGGCGGTTCGGCTGAAGAAGAAGCGGCTGCCTACATCAAGGCACACGTGACCAAGCCGGTTGTTTCCTACATCGCTGGTGTGACTGCTCCTGCGGGCAAGCGCATGGGCCATGCTGGCGCAATCATCTCTGGCGGCAAAGGCACTGCGGACGAGAAGTTCGCTGCCCTGGAAGACGCAGGCGTTAAAACCGTGCGTTCGCTGGCAGACATCGGCAAGGCTCTGTCCGAGCTGACTGGCTGGGC
>JAPLSD010000148.1 GCA_026398835.1 Pseudomonas sp. | reverse complement strand
GCGGGAGCGTGGGAACGATCATCTCCAAAAGCTTTTTGACAGCATCACATTTCAACAGGTTAGAATCGATGGCACGCAGACTGCATGGTCAGTTTGTGCCCGCCTTTCTGCTTCTGGAGTACTGCCATTGAATGCGACGACCATCAACAGCCTGTTCTTGATCGGCGCGTTGCTGGTAGGTGCGAGCATTCTGGTGAGTTCTCTTTCGTCCCGCCTCGGTATCCCGATTCTGGTGATCATCCTGGCCGTGGGCATGGCCGCTGGCGTTGACGGCGGCGGCATCATCTTCGACAACTACCCCACTGCGTATCTGGTCGGCAACCTCGCCCTCGCGGTGATCCTGCTCGACGGTGGCCTGCGTACCCGGGTCGCGAGTTTCCGCGTGGCGTTATGGCCGGCACTCTCGCTGGCCACGATCGGTGTGCTGATCACCACCGGCCTGACCGGCATGGCGGCCGCCTGGCTGTTCGACCTGAACCTCATTCAAGGCCTGCTGATCGGCGCCATCGTCGGCTCAACCGACGCCGCGGCGGTGTTCTCGCTGCTGGGCGGCAAAGGTCTGAACGAACGGGTTACCGCCAGTCTCGAGATCGAATCCGGCAGCAACGATCCGATGGCGGTGTTCCTCACCGTGACCCTGATCGACATGCTCGCCAGCGGCGAGACCGGTCTGCACTGGAATCTTCTGGTTCACCTGATCCGCGAGTTCGGTATCGGCGGCATCATCGGCCTGGGCGGCGGCTGGCTGATGCTGCAATTGGTCAACCGGATCAAGCTGGCCTCCGGCCTTTACCCGATTCTGGTGATCAGCGGCGGCCTCGTCGTCTTCGCCCTGACCAACGCCCTGCATGGCAGCGGCTTCCTCGCGGTGTACCTGTGCGGGCTGGTGATCGGCAACCGCCCGGTGCGCAGTCGTCACGGCATTCTGCACATGCTTGACGGCATGGCCTGGTTGGCGCAGATCGGCATGTTCCTGGTGCTGGGCCTGCTGGTCACGCCCCACGATTTGTTGCCGATCGCCCTGCCGGCCTTGGGCTTGGCGCTGTGGATGATCCTGTTTGCCCGCCCACTCTCGGTGGTGGCCGGCTTGCTGCCGTTCAAGGCCTTCCATGGTCGCGAGAAGGCCTTTATCGCCTGGGTCGGGCTACGCGGAGCGGTCCCGATCATTCTCGCGGTGTTCCCGCTGATGGCCGGGCTGCCCCATGCTCAGCTCTACTTCAACCTCGCGTTCTTTATCGTATTGGTCTCACTGCTGGTGCAAGGCACCAGCCTGCCGTGGGTCGCCAAACTGCTGAAAGTCACGGTACCGCCAGAGCCTGCGCCGATCTCCCGGGCGGCGCTCGAAGTGCATGTCACCAGTGAGTGGGAGCTGTTCGTCTACCGCCTCGGTGCGGAAAAATGGTGCATCGGTGCCGCACTGCGTGAGCTGAAAATGCCCGAAGGCACCCGCATCGCGGCACTGTTTCGGGGCCAGCAACTGCTCCATCCGTCGGGTAGTACAGTGCTCGAAGTCGACGATTTGCTCTGCGTAATCGGCCATGAACACAACCTTCCTGCCCTCGGAAAACTGTTCAGCCAGGCGCCACAACGGGGTCTGGATTTGCGCTTCTTCGGCGACTTCGTACTCGAAGGCGACGCCCAGTTGGGCGCGGTTTCGGCGCTGTACGGGCTGCAACTCGACGGCCTTGATCCAGACATGCCGCTGAGCCGCTTCATTACCTATAAAGTGGGTGGTGCGCCAGTAGTCGGTGACCAGGTGGAGTGGAACAACACCATCTGGACAGTTGCCGTGATGGATGGGAACAAGATTGGCAAAGTGGGCGTCAGATTCCCCGAAGGAAGTCGCCCGGGCCCCGGGTTGTTCCTCTAAACTGCCCACTTTCCATCCTGTTCGACCGGTATCTATGTCAACCCTGCGCACTTATTTCGCCATTATCCTGCTTGGGCTGAGCCTTTCCGTCGGCGCGCTGCAAGCGGCTGATCTGCCCACCAGTGAGTCGGTCCAGCAAAGCCTGGACAAAATTGCTGATCGCAAACTGCCCGAGGCTGACCAAAAAGCCCTGCAAGCGATTCTGCAGCAGACGTTGACCCAGCTGGCCAACAAGCAGGATTACGAACAGAAACTGACCGACCTCAAGCAGCAACTGAGTACGGCACCACGCCAGAACGCCGAAAACCAACGCGAACTGGTGCGTCTCAAGGCCACCAAGGTGGTACCTGCGGCACAGCGTTATGCCAACCTGCCAGTCCCGCAGCTCGAACAGTTGTTGACCGAGCGCAGCAACCAACAGGGCGAGTTGCAGAAAGCCCTGGCCGACGCCAACAGCCTGATCATCACCGCCCAGACCCGTCCGGAGCGGGCTCAGGCCGAGATCAGCAACAGCCAGACGCGCATACAGCAAATCAACGGCATCCTGAAACTCGGCAAGGACAGCGGCAAGCCACTGAGCGCCGATCAGCGCAATCAACTCAACGCCGAACTGGCCGCGCTCAACGCACTGATTCAGTTACGCCGCCAGGAACTGGCCGGCAACAGCCAACTACAAGACCTGGGTAACAGTCAGCACGACTTGCTGATGGAAAAAACCGCGCGCATGGAGCAGGAAATCCAGGACCTGCAAACCCTGATCAACCAAAAGCGTCTGGCCCAGTCCCAGGAAACGGTGACCCAACAGTCGATCGAAGCGCAAAAATCAGGCAGCAGCAGTCTGCTCGCCACCGAAAGCGCGGCGAACCTGAAACTGTCCGACTACCTGCTCAAAAGCACCGACCGCCTCAACGTAGTGACCCAGCAGAACCTGCAAACCAAGCAGCAACTCGACAGCGTGACCCAGAGCGATGCAGCCCTAGACGAGCAGATCAACGTGCTCAAGGGCAGCCTGCTGCTTTCCAAGATTCTCTACAAACAAAAACAGGCCCTGCCACGCCTTAGGCTCGACCGCGATCTGGCGGACCAGATTGCCGACATTCGCCTGTACCAATTCGAGGTCAGCCAGCAACGAGAGCTGCTCAGCAGTCCGAGCAGCTACGTCGACACCCTGCTGGCGACTCAGCCGCCGGAACAAGTCACCCCTCAGCTGCGCAAGAACCTGCTCGATCTAGCGATCACCCGTGCCGATCTACTGGAACGGCTAAGCCGTGAGCTGAGCGCCGTGCTCAACGAATCCATCACCCTGCAACTGAATCAGAAACAGCTGCTCAGCACCGCACAAAGTCTGCGCGCGACCCTCGACGAACAGATGTTTTGGATTCCCAGCAACAAGCCACTGGACTTCGAATGGATGCGAAGCGTGCCTGATCGCCTGGATAAACAGGTCACCACGCTGCCATGGGCTTCAAGCCTGAGCGAGCTGGCCGACGGCCTGACCCAACGTCCGCTGCTGTTCCTGCCGCTGGCGCTGCTGATCGGCTTCCTGATATGGCGACGCAAATACCTCTATGCGCGGTTGAACAAGGTTCACCAGGACATCGGTCACTTCAAACGCGACAGCCAGTGGCACACGCCGCAGGCGATTCTGATCAACGTGCTGCTGGCGATGCCGGTATCGCTGGCCCTGGCCCTGTGCGGCTTCGCCTTGCAAATCGACGCCCGAGGGCAAAACGCCAACCTCGGCGCCGCTCTGCTGCAGATCGCCCAGGCGTGGCTGGTGTTCTACACCGCGTACCGGATCCTGGCGCCGGGTGGCGTGGCGGAACTGCATTTCCGCTGGGAAAAACCTCAGGTGGAATTCCTTCGCGGCTGGATCCGCCGTCTTGGGCTGGTCGTACTGGCGCTGGTGGCCGTGGTGGCGGTTGCCGAATTGCAACCGGCATCCCTGGCGGATGACGTTATCGGCATCGCCGTGGTTCTGACCTGCTATGCCTTGATGGCCTGGTTGCTCAGCCGCCTGCTGCTCAACAGTCCGACGCATAACAGCGCCTCACTGTTTCGCAAAGCCGTCGGCATCCTGTTTACCGTGCTGCCGATCGCCTTGTTCATTGCCGTGTGTTTTGGCTACTTCTACACCGCACTGAAACTCAGTGACCGGTTGATCAACACCCTGTACCTGCTGATGTTCTGGCTGGTGATCGAAGCCACCTTCGTGCGCGGCCTGGCCGTCGCGGCGCGGCGTCTGGCCTACCAGCGGGCCCTGACCAAACGCCAGGCCGCCAAGGAAGCCGGCGACGGCGAAGCGATCGTCGAAGAGCCGACACTGGACATCGAGAAGGTCAACGAACAATCCCTGCGCCTGATCCGTCTGGCCCTGCTCGGCGGGTTCATCGCTGCGCTGTACTGGGTCTGGAAAGACCTGATCACGGTGTTCTCGTACCTGGACAACATCGCCCTGTACGAATACACCAGCGGCACCGGCGCCAACATGAGCATGGTGCCGATCAGCATCGGCGACATGCTTGGCGCATTGATCATCATCGGCATCACCATGGCCCTGGCGCGAAACCTGCCAGGCTTGCTGGAAGTGCTGGTGCTGTCCAAGCTCGAACTGGCCCAGGGCAGCGCCTACGCCACGACCACTCTGCTGACCTATGCGATTGCGGGTGTGGGTTTTGTCTCCACCCTGTCGACCCTCGGCGTGAGCTGGGACAAACTGCAATGGTTGGTGGCCGCGCTCTCGGTCGGTCTGGGTTTCGGCATGCAGGAGATATTCGCCAACTTCATCTCCGGGATCATGATCCTGTTCGAGCGCCCGGTACGAATCGGCGACACGATCACCATCGGCACCTTATCGGGCACGGTGAGCAAGATCCGTATCCGCGCCACCACCATCACCGACTTCGACCGCAAGGACATCATTGTCCCTAACAAGACGTTCATCACCGGGCAACTGATCAACTGGTCGCTGACCGACACCGTGACCCGGGTGACCCTCAAGCTGGGCGTCGGCTACGATTCGGATCTGGAGCTGGTGAGAACCCTGCTGCTCAGGGCCGCCATGGAAAACCCGCGTGTGCTTAAAGACCCTCTGCCCTCGGTGTTCTTCCTGAACTTCGGTGAAAGCACCCTGGAACACGAGCTGCGTATTCATGTGCGTGACCTCGGCGACCGTAACCCGGCACTCGATGAAATCAACCGGTTCATCAACAGCGAGTTCAAGAAACACAACATCAACATCGCTTTCCGTCAGGTGGATGTGCACCTGAAAAACCTGACAGGTCAGGAACAGTTAGTGCTGGCCACCGATGCCGTCAAACCCGCCACGCCTCCCGATAAAGGCAAGACACCACCCGAGCCACCATCGACGCGCCTCGACTGACTGGACGCCACGCGCCAATCCCCAGCAGAATGCGCGGACATTCTGCTGGAGATGGCCGTTGAAAGCCCTCGACGAACTGACCTTCGACAATCGCTTCGCCCGCCTGGGCGACGCGTTCTCAACCGATGTGCTGCCCGAGCCCATCAACGATCCACGGCTGGTGGTGGTCAGCCCCGCCGCCATGGCGCTGCTCGATCTTGACCCGGCGGTAGCCGAGACACCGGTGTTTGCCGAACTGTTCAGCGGGCATAAGCTCTGGGCCGAAGCCGAGCCTCGGGCAATGGTTTATTCCGGGCATCAGTTCGGCTCCTACAACCCACAACTGGGGGACGGGCGCGGGCTGCTGCTGGGCGAGGTCTACAACGAGGCCGGTGAGCATTGGGATCTGCACCTCAAGGGTGCCGGGCAGACACCCTATTCGCGCATGGGCGATGGCCGGGCCGTGCTGCGCTCATCAATCCGCGAGTTTCTGGCTTCTGAAGCGCTGCATGCGCTGGGTATTCCAACCACTCGGGCCCTGTGTGTGATTGGCTCGAGTACGCCCGTCTGGCGCGAGAAGCAGGAACGGGGAGCGATGGTGCTGCGCCTGGCGCCAAGCCATGTGCGCTTTGGACATTTCGAATACTTTTACTACACCAAAAAACCCGAACAACAGAAGCAGCTCGGCGAGCACCTGCTGGCGATGCATTTTCCAGAGTGTCTGGAACAACCCGAACCGTATCTGGCGATGTTCCGCGAGATCGTCGAGCGCAACGCCGAGCTGATCGCCAAATGGCAGGCTTATGGTTTCTGCCACGGCGTGATGAACACCGACAACATGTCGATTCTCGGCATCACCTTCGATTTCGGCCCATTTGCCTTTCTCGATGACTTCGACGCCAATTTCATCTGCAACCATTCCGATGATCAAGGCCGCTACTCCTTCAGCAACCAGGTGCCCATCGGCCAGTGGAACCTCAGCGCCCTGGCCCAGGCCCTGACGCCGTTCATCAGCGTCGATGCCCTGCGCGAAACCCTTGGCCTGTACTTCCCGTTGTACCAGGCCCACTACCTTGACCTGATGCGCCGCCGCCTCGGCTTGACCACCGCCGAAGACGACGACCAGAAACTGGTCGAAGGTTTGCTGCAATTGATGCAAAACAGCAGTGTCGACTACAGTCTGTTTTTCCGTCGACTGGGTGATGAGTCCGCCGAGTTGGCTGTCGCCCGCCTGCGTGACGACTTCGTCGACCTCAAGGGTTTCGATGCCTGGGCCGAGCGCTACACAGCCCGTGTCACCCGAGAAGGCGCAGAGGATCAAGAACAGCGCCGTACCCGCATGCACGCGGTCAACCCGCTCTATATCCTGCGCAACTATCTGGCGCAAAAAGCCATCGATGCGGCAGAAAGCGGCGACTATGCAGAGGTTCGTCGCCTGCACGCGGTACTGAGCAATCCGTTCGAAGAACAGCCGGGTATGGAGAGCTATGCCGAGCGCCCGCCCGAGTGGGGCAAGCATCTGGAGATCAGTTGTTCGTCGTGAGAATGGATTCAGTCTTGAGGGTCAATTGCACTGACAACTCGTAAAACGATATCCATCATCGTCACGTCATCGAGACGTTCGATAAACTTGGCAGAACCCTCTCGGACTCGTTGCTCGATATCAAAACTGCGCACCTGATTACACACCGCGACACCATTGGTCTCGTGCCCGGTGACAACCACCGCCAAACCTGAGTTTCGGCTGAAGCTGCCGCCACTGATCACCGGGACGGTCATGCTCGCTCCCAAGGCATTGATCTCTCGCGGTGTTATTACAACAAACCGGTGGCGGTTCATTATCTCTCGACCCGCCACCGGGTTCGGATCAATCCAGTAAACATCGCCTCGTTGCGGGGCCCCAGCCTGGACCTGCGACGTAAGCGGCCAACCTCAAATATGTGAGTTCATGCGACTACATGGGAAGGCGGCACTGCGCCATGATGCGCAACTTGTTGCGCAACAGCCTGTGCATAACTCTGTTGATCTCCTCGCAGGCCATACACCACTGGCCTCTAAGGAGACTGCGCAAGAACTTGCGCAGTAGTGCGTAGCTTCTTGCGCACCTTTCTTCGCTAATCGCTGAATAAAGCTCGAAAAGTGTCCCGGATAATATCTATCATATTGATTTACATAGATTATTTTTTAGTGGCATGGACCTTGATAACTATCAGGCACCCACCAGGCGTTTTCGCCTCCCGCGCCTTGATAATCACCGCCTGCGACTCCAAATAAGCACCATCGCCTATTCTCCCGGAGCCCGCTCATGTCCGACCCACTGCTGATCCCCTGCCCCCACTGTAATGGCCTCAACCGCATCCCCGCCGAACGCCTGAACGACAAGCCCAAGTGTGGCCGTTGCAAAGCCGAGGTATTGCTCCACAAGCCGTTCGACTTGAAACAGGGTGATTACGCCAGTCAGATCAAGGGCGATTTACCGTTGCTGGTGGATGTATGGGCGGATTGGTGCGGACCATGCAAGTCGTTTGCGCCGGTGTTTGAGCAGGCGGCGGGACAGTTGGCGGGCAAGTGCCGCTTGGCCAAACTGGACAGCGAGGCCAATCAGCAGTTGTCGGCGCAGCTGGGAATTCGCTCGATTCCCAGCCTGATTCTGTTCAAAAACGGCCAGGAAATCGCACGCCAGAGCGGCGCCTTCCCGTTACCGCAGTTGCTGAGCTGGTTGCGCAGTCAGGGCATCTGACTGCCGGCTATCAGGCGTTTTCCAGCAAGGCGTGCAACTCGACAAACTGCTGGGTCAGTTTGTGCCGAGGGTCGAGGTGGATCAGCGGCATGTTGGCCTGATGGGATTCGCGCATGCGCACTGAGCTGCTCAGGTACACCGGCAGCACCGGCAGACCTTCGCTGATCAGTTCGTCGAGCATCTGCTGCGGCAGGCTGGCGCGGGCCTGGAACTGGTTGACCACAATGCCTTCGACTTGCAGGTCTTCGTTGTGGTCTTCCTTGAGCTCTTCGATTTCTGCCAGCAGGCCGTAGAGTGCCTGGCGCGAGAAGCTGTCGCAGTCGAAGGGGATCAATACACGGTCGGCGGCGATCAATGCGGACACTGCATAGAAGTTCAGCGCCGGCGGGGTGTCGAGATAGATCCGGTCGTAGTCTTCTGCCAACTCATCCAGCAGTTTGCGCAGTTTGTTGATCTTGTGTTTCGCCTCAAGCTTGGGCTGCAGGTCAGCCAGTTCGGCAGTGGCAGTGACCACGTGCAGGTTGTCAAACGGGGTTTCGTAGATATCCACCTGGTTTTTCTTAGCGAACGGCCCGGAAGACAGGGTCTGTTTGAAGAAGTCGGCGATGCCCATGGGGATATCGTTGCCGGTGAGCCCGGTGAGGTATTGAGTGGAGTTGGCCTGAGCATCGAGATCCACCAGCAGGGTTCGGTAGCCTTCATGGGCACTGACCGCTGCCAGATTGCAGGCAATGCTGGATTTGCCTACACCACCTTTCTGATTGAACACCACGCGCCGCATGTCAAAACCTCCGTGTATCAAAGAATGACCGAGTGTAGTGGTCCACGGCCCTGCTTAGCTACCTCGTCGGAGGGAGATGTAGGACGCAACTGCGAAAAACCGGACAATGACCCAACAGCACTTTTTCCCGAAGAATGTGTCTATTCCATTGAGCAAAATGTAACCAGCGTTTGCTACAAGTCTGCTGTGCCGGGATAATGCGCACCACTCGGCCATAGCGCCATGCAAGGCCGGTCGCCCGGAGCGATCCACCGAGCCAAGAAAGCCCCCAGGGCGGAATGAATGTCTGTGATCAATTTCAACATCGCCCAATGGCGCGCCTGGGCCCCTGGGCTCGAAAGCGTGGACGATTGGCAGAGCTGGAGCCGACAACCGGTCGTGCTCGACAGCAGCGATGCCGCCCCCGACGTTTCATTTCTCCCCGCGATGCAACGCCGACGTCTCGGCCGCATGGCGCGGATGGCCTTCAGTGTTGGCTGGCCATTGGCCGAGGGCCGTGAACAGCTACCGTTGGTCTTTATTTCCCGCCATGGCGAAACCCCGCGGACCTTCGAAATTCTCATTGATCTGGCAGCCGAACAGCCCTTGTCGCCGACCCAGTTCAGCCTGTCGGTGCATAACGCGGTGATTGGCCTGTGGTCGATCATGCGCGGCGAAACCAGTGAAATGACCGCCCTCGCCGCTGCAGGCGATGGCCTCGAACACGGCATGCTAGAAGCCTCTGCGCTGCTCAATGAAGGCGCACCCGCAGTGCTGCTGGTGGTCACCGAAGAACAGCCGCCCGAGGCCTATGCCACCTGGATTGACGATGTACCCTTCCCATATGCCGTAGGCCTGTTGCTGACCCCGGGCAATGACTGGCGGCTGTCGCTGAGCAGCGCCACTGGCGAATCGCCCAAAGCCGACTGGCCCCATGCCCTGAATCTGCTGCGTATTCTGCTCAGTGAGCAGACCACCTGCCAACATGCCTGGAAGAACCGTGTATGGAACTGGCAACGCAACCAATAACCGGTAAAAAACGTGACGCCTATTACTGGCGCCTGCTGGCTACCGCTGCAAGCTTTGCGCTGTTCGGCCTGGGCGGGCTATGCCTGCGACTGGTGATTTTCCCACTGCTCAGCCGCCTGCCGGGTGATGCTCAGGTGCATCGGCAACGGGCGCGGCGCACCCTGGGTCGATTGTTCTGGTTTTTTATCCGTTTCATGGCCCGCGCTGGCGTACTGACCTATGAGATCGAAGGCGCGGAAAATCTCGGCCGTCCGGGACAGATGATCATCGCCAACCACCCGTCGCTGATCGATGTGGTGTTTCTAATCGGTCTGGTGCGCAACGCCAACTGTGTGGTCAAGCAAAGTCTTTGGCAGAATCCTTTCACTCGAGGTCCGCTGCGTTCCACCCAATACATCAGCAATGACGGTAGCATGGACATGCTCGATGCCGCCGCGGATGCGCTTCGAAGCGGGCAGACGCTGATTATCTTCCCCGAGGGCACCCGCACCCGGCCTGGCCAGCCGCCGGCCTTTCATCGGGGCGCCGCGGCAATCGCCCTGCGTGGTGCGAAAATTGTGACCCCGGTGATCATCAAAGTCAGCCCGACCACCCTGACCAAAGCCGAACCCTGGTATCGCATTCCACAACGCCGCGTGCACTTCAGTTTCCGTGTCGGCGCCGATATAGACCCACAGACCTTTGCAACGCAAGGCCCGATCCCCCAGGCCTCGCGCAAGCTCAACGATTATCTGCACCATTACTTTATCAAGGAGCTCGCCGAAGATGAGCGATCTAAAGCATGACATCAAACTGTTGATCATTGACGCCCTGGGCCTCGAGGACATCAGCGCACAAGACATCGGCGACGAGCAGATTCTTTTCGGTGAAGGTCTGGGTCTGGACTCGGTAGATGCTCTGGAACTTGGTCTGGCCATCCAGAAAAAGTACGGCATCAAGATCGACGCCGACGCCAACGACACCCGCAACCACTTCAACAATGTGGCCAGCCTTGCGGCTTTCGTCACTGCAAAACAGGCAGCTTGAGACCGGACCATGCAAACTCGTGACGACATTTACAACACCCTGCGCGATGCCCTGGTCGAACTGTTCGAGCTGGAACCCGAACGCATCACTCCTGAGTCCAACCTGTATCAGGACCTGGAAATCGACAGCATCGACGCCGTTGACCTGATTGACCATATCAAGCGCCAGACCGGCAAGAAAATCGCTGCCGAAGAGTTCAAGTCCGTGCGCACTGTCAGTGACGTGGTCGATGCGGTCTATCGCCTGGTTCAACCGACCGCATGAGCCGATTGATCGGCCTTGGCTTGCTGCTGGCAGGCCTGTTGTACCCCTTTGCGGTGTATTACGGCATGGAGCATTTCGCGCCGTGGCAGTTCGGTCTGCTGCTGGGCAGCCTGTGGCTGGCCCGCGCACTGACCGGTGAGCGGCGTCCTGGTAGCCTGTGGGTGGCGGTCGCCGCGATTGCTTTTTGCCTGTTGCTGGCACTGCTCGATAGTCCGCTGTTGCTGCGCTGGTACCCGGTGCTGATCAGCAGTTTCATGCTCGCGCTGTTTGGCCTGAGTTTGAAATACGGACCGCCGGTGGTCGAGCGTCTGGCGCGCTTGAGCGAGCCGGATCTGCCGGACAAGGTGATTCGTTATACCCGACAGGTGACAATTGCCTGGTGTGTGTTTTTTCTCTGTAACGGTTTGCTCGCCGCCGCCCTGACCCTCTGGGCGCCGCTGAGCTGGTGGACGTTGTACAACGGCCTGATTTCCTACGGGTTGATGGGGTTGCTGTTTGCCATTGAATGGCTATTACGACAACGCGTACGAGGCCGCGCATGAATTGGATAAAACTTGAGCACCTGCTGCTCAAGGCTCAGCCGGGGCGCGCCGTCACGGCGGGTCCCGCATTGAATCACGTTGAGCTATGCGAGCAGGCGTTAAGCCTCGCCGCCGGCCTGCAAGCCCACGGCGTGCAACGCATTGCCGTGCATCTGGAAGACGCCGGTGAACTGGCGATAGCCTTGCTCGGCGCCTGGCGTGCCGGGGTTAGTGTGTTGTTGCCCGCGGACCTGCAAGCCCAGACCCGTCAACGCTGGTCGAACGAAGTCGATCTGTGGCTGACCGATCAGGCGAACGACGCAGCGCTCAGCGACTTGTTTCAAGCCCCGTTGCCCGCCGCCGAACTGGATCTGGGCCAATGCTGCCTGAGCCTGTGCACGTCCGGCTCCAGCGGTGAGCCCAAGCGCATCGAAAAAAACCTGCGGCAACTGGCCAACGAAGTCCAAGCCCTGGAGCAGCTGTGGGGCGCCGATTTGGGCGAGGCCTGCATTATTGGCAGCGTCGCGACCCAGCATATTTATGGTTTGCTGTTCCGCGTGCTCTGGCCGCTGTGTGCGGGACGCCAGTTCGTGCGTAAACAACTGCCATTCCCTGAAGACTTGCAACGCGCCAGCCGTGAACACCCGGCCTTCGCTTGGGTCGCCAGCCCGGCGTTGCTCAAGCGCATGGGTGACAACCTCGACTGGCCGGCCTTGAGCGCTGTGCGACGGGTGTTTTCTTCCGGCGGTGCGTTGCCTCCCGAGGCCGCGCAGAGCTTGTGGCAACGCTTGCAGCAATGGCCCACGGAAATTTTCGGCAGCTCGGAAACCGGCGGCATTGCCTGGCGTCAGGGCGACAGCCTCTGGCAGCCGTTCGCCGACGTACAACTGAGCCAAAACAGTGACGGCGCGCTGCGCATTGCTTCGCCATACCTGCCCCTCGGTCACGTCGAACAGACCTTTGATGCCGCACGAATCGCCGCCGATGGGCGCTTCGAGTTACTTGGGCGACTGGACCGTATCGTCAAACTGGAAGAAAAACGTATCTCGCTGCCGATGCTCGAACAAGCGTTAGTCAATCACGACTGGGTCGCTGAAGCGCGCCTCGGGGTGGTTCAGGAAAACCGTGCGTCCCTGGGTGCCCTGCTGGTGCTGAGCGAACAAGGCCTGCATGCCCTGCGCAATCAGGGTCGGCGCGCCCTGACCCAGGAACTGCGCCAACACCTCAGCCAGCATTGCGAGGCCCTGGCCCTGCCACGGCGTTGGCGCTTGTTACGGCAACTGCCGTTGAACGCCCAAGGCAAACTGCCGCAAGCCGAGGTCGAAGCCCTGCTACTGGCCCCGCGCCCGAAAGCACCGCAAGTGTTGGAACAGGTCGAATCCCAGGGCGAGTGGAGCCTGGAACTGGCGGTCCCGCCGGACCTGGCCTACTTCAGTGGACACTTCACACAAACACCCGTGTTGCCGGGCGTGGTGCAAATCGATTGGGCGTTGAGCCTGGGTCGGCAGTTGCTGGCGTTGCCGGAGAAATTTGCTGGAATGGAAGTGCTGAAGTTTCAGCAACTGATGCGCCCCGGCGACCAGGTTCAACTGCATCTGCGGTTCGACCGCGAGCGCGGCAAGCTGTATTTCGCTTATCGCAACGACACTGCAACGTGCTCCAGTGGCAGGATCCTGTTGGAGGAGGCACATGCATAACCCCTGCGCCATCATCCCGGTCTACAACCACGAAACCACCGTCCCTGCGGTGGTCGAGGCGTTGCTCGCCAACGGTCTGCCCTGCCTGTTGGTGGACGACGCCAGTAGTCCTGCCTGCGCAGCCGTGCTTGAGCAGCTGGCCCGGCGTGAACAGGTGTTCCTGGTCAAATTCGCCGTCAACCAAGGCAAGGGCGCTGCGGTCATGGCCGGTTTTCGCGAAGCTTCGCGGCTGGGCTTCAGTCACGCCCTGCAAGTGGACGCCGATGGTCAACACGACCTGCACGACATCAAGACCTTCATCGAGGCTTCTCGCACCCATCCGCAAGCACTGATTTGCGGATACCCCTTATACGACGCCAGCGTGCCGAAGGGCCGTTTATACGCGCGTTACCTGACTCACTTCTGGGTCTGGGTCAACACCCTGTCGTTTCAGATTATCGATTCCATGTGCGGATTTCGCATCTATCCGTTGCCGCCGACCCTGGCACTCATCAACTCGGTGAAGATCGGCAAACGCATGGACTTCGACTCGGACATCATCGTGCGGCTGGCCTGGCGTAATCAGCCGATGCGTTGGCTGCAAACCAGGGTCCATTACCCGCAGGACGGTATCTCGCATTTCCGTCTGTTCCACGACAACGTACTGATTACGAGCATGCACACCCGGTTGTTCTTCGGCATGTTGTTGCGCGCGCCGATGATTCTTTGGCGACGGTGGCAGGCATGAGCATCAACGCCGACAAAGAGCATTGGGCCGAGCACAAGGAACGCGGCAGTTTCTGGCTGATGAAATTCATGGCGTTCGGCGTCAAAGTGCTGGGTCGTCGGGTGTTGAGTCCGGTGCTGCACGGTATCGTTTTGTACTTTTTCCTGTTCGGTCGCGGCGCCCGGCAAAGCGCCTGGCAATACCAGCAACGCCTCGCCGACTGGAGTGGACGTAGCGAATTGCGCCCAACCCACTGGCGGGTGTTCGGCCAGTTCATGGCCTTCGCTGACTCCATGCTCGACAAACTCGACGTGTGGAACGGCAAACTGGGCATCGAGCACCTCGAAATCGT